>CAYVSF010000133.1:0-7337 GCA_964453775.1 uncultured Bacteroidales bacterium | reverse complement strand
AGGACAAAACAATGGCAGAGAAGCTAAATCCTTATTTTGAACCCGTGTTGTATCATTTAGGGGTAGAAAACTCATCAGATTCCGAATTAAATTACTTGCTCGCCTGGTTCAATGAAATGTACCAGCAGATGATAAATAATAATATTCAGCTAATCTATTCAAAATCAAGAAACCTGGATGTTGAAGGCGAAATTGCCAGGCTGGATTCTATTTTTGGCAAGTATCCCAATCCCTTTTTTCAGGACTACACCAGGTATAAATATGCCGCTTTCAGACATCTTTCCTATCATGAAAAAAGCAAAAGTATTTCCAATACCTACTATCTGAATCAACAGGTATTATACAACAATCCGGCATATTGGGATTTGTTTAACCAGATTTATGACGATTACCTGGGATATTTTCTTAGAACACCCAAAGGGAAATCCCTATATACAATTATAAACGAGAAAAAATGTTATTCCTGCCTCCGGGATACCCTGGGAAGTGAAAAAGTGATGAGCAATGATACATTAAAAGAGCTGGTTCTCCTTAAATCGCTTTATAATGAGTTTTATGACGACCAATTTTCCCGTGCTTCCATGCTAGTTATTCTGGATAGTTTAAGGCAAACTACTATGGTGGACAAGCATAAAACCTTTGCCTCGGATATCTATCAAAAAGTGGTAAAACTGCTGGTAGGTTATGAACCACCCTGGTTTGAGCTATATGACAAAGACAGCGTTTTAATTTCTTTAGAAGATTTGAAAGGGAATTATGTTTACTTAAATTTTTGTACTTCCATTAGCTATTCATGTATCCAGGAATTTGAGATGCTTCGAAAATTGAGAGAACGGCATAACGATATATTTAAAATTGTAACCATTTGTATGGATGAAAGCTTGCCACAGATGAAAAATTTTGTGGAAAAACAGGGCTATGATTGGACTTTTTTGCACTACGGCAGGCAGTCTGATATCATGAAGGACTATGATATTCGGGCATTTCCGACATATTATTTTATTGGACCTGATGGGAAGCTATTGCTTTCACCTGCGCCTTCTCCTTCGGAAAATGCCGAACAAAAAATTTATGAAATTTTGAAACGAGCCGGCGTTTTATAGTTTTAGCAACCTGGCTTTTCTTATCACATCAAGTAGAGATGCATAAGTGTTTTCTGTAATTTTATGCACTTGATCCTGTGGGACCCAGATTGCTTCTGTAATGTCTTCTTCAAGTTGTGGTGTAAGGTGTGGATCGCCACTATAATGCATTTCATACCAGCTTGTACGTTTTAAAATGGACTGATTCTCTAAATGATAGGTATGGTAGGATATGGAGAGAAATTGTTGGGTCCTTACTCCTTCAATGCCGCATTCTTCCTGTACTTCTCTTAATGCTCCGCTTTCCGGATTTTCTCCTTTTTCCAGCTTCCCCTTTGGAAGATCCCATTTTCCCTTACGTTTAATAAATAAAGTGCGGTTATCGGGGTCTTTTACAATTCCACCAGCTGCCTCTATCAACTTGTATAAAGAGCTGAATTCTTTGAATAAGAAGTCGATGTCCGGGTGATATATAAACAATTGGTCAATTCCCTTAACCCTGGAGAATAAATCCAGCAAATGAGAAAGCTGACTTTTGTTCTGGTGCTTGTAAAACAGCCCGTGATGATCCTGAAAGGTATTTTCAAAATCATCAATTAATAAAACCTTTCTGTCCTTGTAAAAAACTTTATAAATTTGTGACATGAAAAAAATAGCTCAAAAAATTGCTGACTCTCTATTGCAAATTAACGCAATAAAACTGCAACCTGCAAATCCATTCACCTGGGCTTCAGGGTGGAACTCACCAATCTATTGTGATAACCGAAAGGTGCTCTCTTTCCCTGAGGTTCGCCGGGAAGTGGTGAAAGCATTTGTAGAGGTTATTGGAAAAGAATTTCAGCAGCCTGATTTGATTGCCGGAGTGGCAACAGGTGCAATAGCTCATGGCGTTTTAGTTGCAGAGGAGATGGACCTGCCTTTTGTTTATGTGCGTTCGGCACAAAAAGAGCACGGACTGACAAATACCATCGAAGGAGCTTTTAAAGCGGGTCAAAAGGTGCTGGTTATTGAAGATTTGGTTTCCACAGGTAAAAGTAGTTTGAGGGCTGTTGAGGCATTGCGCGAGGCTGGTTTAGAGGTGGCCGGTATGGTTGCCATATTTACCTATCAGTTTGAGCAAAGCCGACAAAACTTTAGGGAATCCGGGGTAGAATTAAAAACACTTTCGAATTATCAACATTTAATTGAACGAGCTGTAGAATCCGGATATGTTAAGAAAGAGGAATTAGAAACCCTGAAAAAATGGCGGGAAGATCCGGAGAATTGGCAAAGTAAACAATCATAAAATTAGTACTTGTGAGAGTAATAAGTAAAACAGGAAAGCTCCTTAAAAATGATGAAGAAGTTTATCAGTTTTTAAGTGATTTTAGAAATTTTGAGTCGTTTATACCTGCAGAACACATGCAGGATTTTAAAGCAGAAGAAGATCAATGCAGTTTTAAAGTTCAGGGTTTTACGATTGAACTACATACTGTTGAAAAAGAACCAAACAAGCTATTAAAAGTACAATCGTCGGGTGGAAACCCAGTACCATTTACCATGTGGTTGCAATTAAAAAGTTTGGAGGAAATGGACACAAGAGTAAGAGTAACCATGGAAGCTGAACTAAATGCCATGATGAAGATGGTTATTGGCAAACAGCTACAGAAAGCTGCAGATGCCATGGTTGATCACATGGAGCTGTATTTTAATAAGCCGGCTTAGAGACAATAAGCAATCTCTTTGAAATCAAAGTGTAAGATGCCTTTTTGGCGGGTTTCAACACAAAGCTGGCCAAATTCGTCCACACCAGTAATTTTTCCTTCAAAATATTCTTCATTGGTTTTGTATGTCGCCCATTGGTCGATTTGAAAGAGATGCTCTTCATACGCTCTGTCCATGTGGCTTAAATCACCCGCCTTTAACAGTTGCAGTCGTCTGGAAATATTAGAGACTAAGTTGTTTAGCCATTCTTCTTGGTTCTGTTGTTTGCCAGTGACCTGTGCCACTGAAACCGGGTTGGGAAGTTTACTGGAAAACTCAGTCTGATTCAAATTAAAGCCTAATCCAATAATGGTATGTTCTATCTTATTCCCTTTCAGGCTATTTTCAATGAGCATTCCTGCTATCTTTTTTTTGCCTACATAAATGTCGTTGGGCCATTTGATACTTGCCTCCAGCCCCGACTTCCCTAGGCAATCGCAGATTCCCACACTAACTGCCTTTGATAAATAGAATTGCTGCGAAGCTTCAAGATAATCAGGAAAGGTAATAGTGCTAAAAGTTAAATTTTCGCCTGCATTACTTTCCCATTGATTGCTGCCATGACCTTTGCCGTGTGACTGATAATCTGCCTTTATGACTGTAAAATCATCAACAGACCGGGATTGTAACAGATCTTTAGCATACCGATTAGTGGAGACTGTTTTTTTTAAGTTTACTATTTTATATAAATTTTTGTTATTCAATGTGATATGTAGTTTTGTATAAGTTTATTCTTTTTGTCAGTTTGTCAGATTTTTGAAAGCATTTTTTCAATAAAAAAAATAGTTTTTATGTTTTGGCAATAATATCACTTTAACCCTTTTGATTAGGCGAAGGCGTTTAAGTATGAACATTCTGTATTTTTTTTCGTTTGATAAAGGTATGATTTTTGATATTCTACAACAATTTGGTCTTGCTTTGACACAAAATTAGTTATTTTTGCAAGAAATGCTTCAGGTTATCAAATCGGTTTTGAATGATTGGGTTAGCATCTGATTTTACAGACCTGGGATTTAGTATTTAAGATTTAAAGTTGAACCAAATAAGATTTATACGTGACTATTAAAGATGCAGATACAAAGCAATTTGCTTTGTCAGTGATAGAGGGACTGCACAAGAAAAAAGCGAAAGACGTTGTCAGCCTTGATATGTCGGAGATGGAAAATGCAATTTGCAGATGTTTTATTATCTGTCATGGCGATTCGAATACACATGTTGATGGATTGTGTGATGCAGTAGAAGAGCATGTGCGAAAAGAAACAGGGAGAAAACCTTTTCATGTGGAAGGGCAGGATAACAGCACCTGGGTGTTGATGGATTACGGCGAACTGGTTGTGCATATTTTTCAGAAAGAATACCGCGAGTTATACAAATTAGAGGATTTATGGGCGGATGCGCCTGTAACAACATATGACGATTAAATAAGGAGAAAATCAGTAATGGACGACAAAAATCATAATAACCCTTTTGGGATACCTAATAATAATTCAAAGAAGAAGGATTCCGGAGAGAATAAACCAGGAGATAAAAAGCCGAATGGCAAATTTAATATCTACTGGGTTTATGGCATTATTGCATTATTGTTTATTGGAATTACTCTTTTTGGATCCAGACCGGGTCCAAAAGAAATCACCTGGCAGGAATTTGAACGCACAATGCTTAGTACAGGTGATGTGGAGCGAATTGAGGTAATCAATAAAGAGAAGGCAAATGTTTATATAAAACAATCAAAAATAAGTGACCCTAAATATAAAGAACTATTTGACAGTCAGATTTCTAGTATTTCAAAGGTGGGGCCTCATTTTTATTTTAACATTGGTTCGGTAGAAACTTTTGAGGATAAACTGCAAGAGGCAAAAGCACAATACCCTGATGCTGAAAATATTGCGGTAAGTTATAAAATTGAGCATAATTATTTTCAGGACATCTTTTCCTGGTTGTTGCCCATTGCTATTATTGTGGTAATTTGGTTGTTTATTTTCCGTCGAATGGCAAAAGGCGCTGGAGGCGGAGCTTCAGGAAATATTTTTAATGTGGGTAAATCAAAGGCACAGCTTTTTGATAAAGAGTCGCACATTAAGCTTGATTTTAATGATGTAGCCGGTCTTGAAGAGGCCAAAGTGGAAGTAATGGAAATAGTGGATTTCCTTAAAAAACCTAAAAAATATACCGATTTGGGAGGTAAAATACCCAAAGGAGTCTTGCTTGTAGGCCCTCCGGGAACTGGTAAAACATTGTTGGCCAAAGCTGTTGCCGGAGAAGCCAATGTACCATTTTTCTCTATGAGTGGTTCCGATTTTGTGGAGATGTTCGTGGGAGTTGGAGCTTCCAGAGTTCGTGATTTATTTAAACAGGCGAAAGAAAAAGCACCCTGTATTGTTTTTATCGATGAGATTGATGCCATTGGAAGGGCAAGAGGAAAAAATCCAAATTTTGGTTCGAACGATGAACGGGAAAATACCCTTAATCAGCTTTTAACTGAAATGGACGGATTTGGCAACAATACCGGTGTTATCATAATGGCAGCAACCAACCGTGCCGATATCCTTGACAGGGCCTTGATGCGTGCCGGGCGTTTTGATCGTCAGGTGCACTTGGAATTGCCTGATTTAAAAGAAAGGAAAGAGATTTTTAAGGTACATCTGAAACCTATAAAGCTCGAAAAGAATCTTGATATTGATTTTTTATCCAAGCAAACACCCGGTTTCTCCGGGGCAGATATTGCCAATGTTTGTAATGAGTCTGCGCTTATAGCCGCAAGAAAGGATAAAAAAGTAGTGGAACGACAGGATTTTCTCGATGCGGTGGACAGGATTGTTGGAGGACTGGAACGGAAAAGCAAAATTATTTCAAAGGAAGAAAAGAAAACTATTGCCTTCCATGAGGCTGGCCATGCCACGGTAAGCTGGTTGCTTGAACATGCGAGTCCCCTTGTAAAAGTAACCATCATTCCACGGGGAAAAGCGCTTGGTGCAGCCTGGTATTTGCCCGAAGAAAGACAGATTACAACGAAAGAGCAATTGCTGGATGAAATGGCAGCAGCACTGGGAGGAAGAGTGGCCGAAGAAATTGTTTTTAAGAAGTCATCGACAGGCGCTATGAACGATTTGGAGAAGATTACCAAGCAAGCCTATGCCATGGTTGCGTATTTCGGAATGAGCCAGAAGGTGGGTAAAATTAGCTTTTATGATTCAACGGGTCAAAATGAAATGTCTTTTACTAAACCCTATAGCGAAAAAACAGCACAGTTGATTGATGAGGAAGTGAAGAAGTTGATAGAATCGGCCTATAAAAAGGCTGAGGAACTGCTTCAGAAACACATGGATGGTCTTACTGAATTGGCTAATTTATTGCTGGAGCGGGAGGTTATCTTCACAGATGATTTGGAGCGGATTTTTGGAGAACGAAAAGGAAAATCAGCGCTGGAAATAGAAAAGGATAAAGTCGAAAGTAAGTCGACAAAGACAGCAAAAAAGCCTGAGAAAGAAGAAAAGAATGGCAATAAAGAAACGGCTGCAAAAAAGACAGCTGGAAAGACGACCAGAAAAACAACAGCAAAGAAGACTGAAACAAAGAAGCAAAACGATCAGAAGTCTGGTGGTGAGGGAAACACAAAAGAGTAATGAACTTTAAATAACCGGAACATTGTCAAATATTGTTCAAAGGACCCTGACAGGAGTTATATTTTTAGCAGTAACTATTCTCGCTATTGTTGGGTCTGTATATAGTTTTTTAGCCCTGTTTGCGATAATTGCAGGGCTTTCTTTATGGGAATATGGGAGATTGGTTAGCCTTAAAGGAGCAAGCCCAATTCCATGGCAGCTTATCTTTAGCAGTTTTATCATGTTGGGTGTTGGGTTTTCTGCAGCTGCAGGATTTATTCCCTTGAAGGTTTTGCTTATTATTACACTCTTAATCTTACTTGTTCCTTTGAGGGAAGTTTACCGAAAAAAAGAATCACCCTTCTTAAACATAGCGCTAAACATTTTTGGTTTAATCTATATTGGGGTTCCCTTTTTGCTCCTAATATTTATCGGGTACTATGATGGTACGTATAATTACCAGTATGTATTGGGCTTGTTTGTGCTTACCTGGTGTTACGATACCTTTGCTTATGTTTTTGGGATTTCTTTTGGCAAACACCGATTGTTGGAGCGTATATCCCCTAAAAAATCATGGGAAGGCTTTCTGGGTGGGACAATTCTTACCTTAGTGATAGCCTGGTTTCTGCCTGTTGTTTTTCCTGTATTTGCTTCTTTGGAATGGGTAATAGTTGCAGCAATTGCAATTGTGGGCGGTACTTTTGGTGATCTGATTGAATCCCTTATAAAAAGAAATATCGATTTAAAAGATTCGGGTTCTATTCTGCCCGGTCATGGTGGAATACTTGATCGATTTGACTCTGTTTTCTTTTCTATTCCCATTTATTTTATTTATATTTTCTTGTTGGTTTAGTTAAAATTGTAAAAATGAAGATCCATAAAGAGGGCCTCCGGATAATTTGGGGAATTA
>CAYVSF010000132.1:7026-7503 GCA_964453775.1 uncultured Bacteroidales bacterium | reverse complement strand
AATAGCATCTTTAACCTTCAATAGCCCCATCATTTTTTGGGGTGGTTCAAGCTTAAAGTCGGAGAGATGTAAGCTTGTACTCCCGGAAATGATGATTTTATTATCCTTATAGTCATCCCATGCATAGCTACCACTAATAAAACGTGTGCGTCCGGCTAAAGTAAGATACATAGTTAAATCGGGATGCACATTGTATCTTGTAATGTCACTAATGGTCTTTTTATCAACTCTTACAATGATATAAGGAAAAATCGAGGCCTTAAGCAGTTCTTCAAAATCTTCCTTCATTAAGGGGTTGCTTCCATTAAAAGAATGCACAGGAATTCTAAATGCAATGAAAGAAGAATCATCATCACAACTGTTGGCATTTTGTTTTAGTAATGATTTTGCATCATATTCCTGCCGGTATTCAAAATAAAACTCATTTACATTGGTTTCGCCCTCAATCCTAATAGATTGGAGATAACAATCCATCTC
>CAYVSF010000132.1:0-7016 GCA_964453775.1 uncultured Bacteroidales bacterium | reverse complement strand
GGCGGTTGACTAAACAAAGGAAGACTGAAAAAAAACAAGATTATAGCACCAATATATTTCACTTTACTTTGTTTTTGATCTTTTTTGAAAGAAGCTGCCCTTTTTATGAAAGGCAGCTTCTAGTTACCCTAACTCCTTAGAAAGAAATAGCAGCTTCGATCATCAAGCCCTTGAATCCTGCCTCACTTCCATACTCAGATGTGAAGTTTTCATAGCTTTGATTTACATACTCTGCTTTAACAAGAATAGTATTTGTAAGGAACCAACCTGCACCAATTTGATAGCGATCGATTGACTGATCATTATCATTGGCTACATGGTTATACCGTCCTCCTGCATAAAACTGTTCTTCTTTACCAAAGCGGTACAAGCCCTCAACAACATACTGGTCGAATGAATAATCGGCACCACTAAAGGCTCCTGTTCCACTTGTAGTTTCATAGCTGGTAAACAACTCAAGACCTTTAAATTTCAAGAAAATATTTTGCATAAAGGCATTATTTTCATCAGTAAAGCCAGGTCCCCAGCGTCCAGTTGTATGACCACTTGCAGGATCTACATCATCTGAACTAAATGTTTGACGCTGCATTACAAGATAATATCTGGACCCTGCACGCTCGCCGTAGTACAATGAACCAAAATGGTGATTGTTATTGTGGTATCCGGAAAGGGTTGCTCGTAGTCTGAAATCTTCAGACAGCTCCTTATCATATCCGGCTTTCCAGTAGAATGCCAATTCATCGCCCATATTGTATTCGGTGTATTCACCGGTGTAACCACTATAACCGGTTATGGCAGGCTTTAAGCTACCCGTGGAAACAGCTCCCATCAGCATCCAAGCTTTATTTCTATACATCAATTCAATCGCTGGAGCTGTCGTGAACGCATCCATGATATAATTCCCTACAAAAGGATTATTCACCACATTTCCATTATCCGAGCGACGAAAATGACCGTCACCGAAGTTCACTTCCATAACCCCTGCCTTAAGGGTAAGGTAATCCATCATATTATCTATTGCACTGGAGTTTAAGAAAGGGAGCTCATCCATTAAAAGATATCCGCCTTTCACCCAGGCTTCAACATGATGTCGTGATGACAAATAGGTTTCTAAATTCACTTTGATTCCCTGTGCCAGATAGGCATCAATAACCAAATTTGCTGTTGGAAGATTAATGTTATTACCCAAAGGAATCAAAGCTGAATCGGCCGATTGGCTAAGCCCCTGATATTGCATAGCAAAATCGGCACCTACCTTTACCTCTAATTTGGTAAATTCTTTATCTATTTTTGGTTCTTCAAATTGCTGTCCGATGGCTGCAAAACCAAAAAAGATCAATCCCGTAAATAATACTAACTTTTTCATACTTGTTTTTCTTTAATTAACTGATTGTTTTGTTTTAAAATTTTTCTACTTTTTTAATAATGTAAAACTGTAATCCACGCTCACTTCATCCCCGGTTTTCAGTGTTCCGAGCATAGCCGTTGGCGGATCCATATCGTAATCCGTCATTTTAAGACGATACGTTCCTTCTATCGTAATTTTATTATTGCTGATATACTTCCCTGTGAAAGGGACATTCACATAACGGGCTTTCCCGGCAACTGTTAATTCTCCTGAGGCAGTTCCTGTAAAAGTACCTGCAGAGGTTTTGAAATTATCAATTGCAGTAAGTTTAAATGTAATTTCAGGATGATCATCCGATTTCAATGCATCATGTGTTTTGTTGTTCATAATGCTATTGTCACTATCCAATCCTTCCGCTTTAAAACTAAAAGTACCCCGCTCGATCTTTTCCAGCGTATTACCATTGGGTACTGCATAAATGTACCCCGAGAATCTTTCTCCCTGCATCGACCAGTCATGAACAGAAGAGGTTCCTGAAACTTTAAGCTCCGAGGCATCAATATCTACCTTGTACTCTTCCTGGGCCGAAAGTGTATAATTGAACAGCACACTGGTCAAAATCAAACCAACAAAAGCAATGCTGTTACTCAAAAAATTTATTTTCATCTTGTTTTCTCCTATTGTTTTATTTGTTTCACAAATTTTATCCTACTTATCCTACTGTATTAATAGGACAAATAAAATCAATATTTTGTTTACAGCAAAATAATTTTGATAAAAAAGTAATGGTTTACTTAAATAAGAAACATCTCATCAGACGCATCTATCTGACTTGTAGTATATTGTATCCTACAATATTAGTAGGATGTTTTATAACAGTTTATCAGAAATAAAGTACTTCCTGCCAAATTTTCGACTAATACTAGTACGTATAACCAGCAATAGGACAGGAAATTTCGTACTGAATGGAATTACAATTGACCTATTCGTAGCGCAATGACTTTGCAGGTTTAACTACTGCCGCTTTAATACTTTGGTAGCTCACCGTTAACCAACCAAATACTACAGAAATAAAAGCAGTTAGAACAAATATCCAGGCCCCAGGGGAAACGTGGTAAGCAAAATTCTCCATCCATCGGGAAACAAAGTACCAGGCTACCGGCCATGCAATCAAATTAGCAAGCAATATCCAGACTGTAAATTGCTTATTCAAGAGGAGTACAATCTGGCTGATTTTTGCTCCCATCACTTTCCGCACACCAATTTCCTTGGTTCTTTGTTCGGAAATAAACAAAGAAAGTCCAAACAAACCCAGTAAAGCTATAAACAATGAAAGTAATGCAAAAATACCCAGAATTTTTCCAGAGCGCATCTCATTCTTATGCAAATCATTGTAATAATCATCCATATAAAAATAGCCGAATACCTGACCCGGGATAAATTCTTCCCATTTTGCCCTAATAGTTCTTAAAGCAGCAGTTTTATTACCCTGTTCAATGGAGATAGCCATATAGGATGGGGTATAATTCTCCGGATAGAAGAAAGCAATATTGGGAATTTGCTCTTTCAACGAACCAGAGTGAAAATTTTTTACCACTCCAATAATCTTATAAGTAATAAGCTCCAGGCCGCCAGAATACCCAACTAAATTCTTTCCTAAAGGATCATTGTATCCCAAAGCAGCTACAGCCGACTCATTTACAACTACCGACATGGTATCACCAGGAAATTCTTTAGAGAAGAACCGACCTGCTTTTATTTCCAGCCCCATTACCTGCGGAAATTCGTAGCCCGATGTGAGTACCTGAAAGTGAACCATTTCTGAAGAACTGGCGCCTTCGCGTTGAAAAATATTACCGCTAAAGCCAGTTCCGGGAACCTCACTTGATGCGGCAGCCAATTTTACAGAAGGTATTTTCTCTAATTCCTGTTTAAAACTTTCCAGTTGACTTTCCAGGGCTTTTGGACGCTTAAGTACAATTACATTCTCCTTTTCGAAGCCTAAATCCTTATTTTGAATATAATTAATCTGATAATACACATAAAAAGTGGCAATAATAACTACAATGGCAACACCAAACTGAAAAACGACCAATCCGCTTCTTAGCCACTTTCCTTTTCCTATTTTAGAGGGGGAAGATTTAAGAACAGTTACTACACCAAAAGAAGCAAATGAAAATGCAGTGTAACTACCTGCAAGTAATCCGGTAAAAATCGAGAGTCCGATAAGAGCGGGCAGAAACCAGGATGATGTAAAATAAGGCAAAGCAAGCGATTTCTGGGTTAAGTTATTAAAATATGGTAATAAAAGATGGACAAAAACTAATGCCATAAGTAAGGCGATAAAACTCAGAACCACAGCTTCTGAAAGGAATTGTAGAATAAGTTGATTCTTGGTACCTCCAAGAACTTTGCGTACACCAACCTCTTTGGCTCTTACCGAGGATTTTGCTGTGGTAAGGTTCATAAAGTTGATACAAGCAATAAATAATATGAACAAGGCAACCATAGAAAAAACCATTACCATTTTTTTACTCCCGAGAGGTTCAATTTCCATAGTGGCTTCAGAATCCAGGTAAATTCCGGTTAAAGGTTCCAAATAATAACCATAACGATTATCGCTTTCAAGCCATTCTTCCATGCTCATACCAATTCCCGCTTCCAGCTGTGGTCCCACATATTTCAAAACAAAATCATGGAGCTTCTCCTCCAATGCCAATCCTGAAGCGTCATTACGAAGCAAGAGGTAGCACATATAGCTATCGCTTAACCAATGGTTACTCCTTGATTGGGGGCTGGTTTCCATGGACACCAAGGCATCAAAATGGAAGTGTGAATTATCAGGTACATCTTCCATAATTCCTGTAACCCTAAGACTTAAGCGATCATCATATTCAAGCATTTCACCTATGGGATCTGAGTCTCCAAAGTACTTTCGCGCCATACTGGTTGTCATTACAATGGTATTGGGCTTGCGTAAAGCCTCTCGCTTATTCCCATGCAGTAGATTCCAGGAGAATATTTCAAAGACCGTAGAATCAGCCATCATGAGGTCGCTTTCAAGGAAGATTCGGTCCTCGTATTTAATTTTCTTATTACCCAATTCATAAAATCTGCAGGCGCTGATCACCTCGGGAAATTCCTGAACCATAGTTCGGGCAAAGGGAGCAGCAGAAGTATAGGTCATCATTTCCCTATCTCCAATCTTCCCGTCTAAACCTGCACGGTAGATATTTTCGGCGTTTTCGTGATAGCGATCATAACTTAGTTCATCGATAACATAAAGTGCTATTAAAATACAACCGGCCAGTCCGATAGCCAACCCTAAAACATTAATAAAAGAAAAAAACCTATAACGTGCAATCGCCCTCAGAGCAGCTAGAAAGTAATTTTTAAACATGATTTAAGGTATTGGTTTTTGTTTTTAGGACGTTCGTAGCTAAGGGATAGTTACAGCCCTCCACTATTTTAAGAAAGAAGTTTTGTTATCTTATACAGCAAAATGCTAAAAAAGACCTATTTTTGGGGGCAAATATAAAGGACATGAAAAAAGTAATCAGGAACACGTTGCTTTTTATGGCAGGTTGGGCTGTAGCAATGATCATTTTTTCCCTAACACATAAAGTTACTGAATGGCAATACCTACTACAAATATTCTTAATTCCCGCAACTGTATTAGGTTTGATCGGTTTTTTAAGCGCCATTTACGCAAAGACAAGCCCACAACCTAAAAAAAAGCTATCAATCTGGTTGCTTATTGCAGGAATTGCATTAGATCAAGCCATCAAGATCTATCTCTTCGCCCAGAATTGGCAGGAAATGAATATACCCATTATCGAACCGGTATTCTACCTTAATCCCAGTCAGAATACCCTGGGTTCTTATTTATGGGTGCTTTTGGGCCTCAAGAACACCAGCCACTTGCTCAATATCATTTTATTCATAATTATAGGAAGCTTATTCACAGAACTCTATCGTTTCTATGTGCAGTACAAGGGCAATAGCTTTTGGATAAAAGGAGCATTTCATCTTTTTCTAACCGGCCTCCTGGCGAATATTATCGACAATGCTGTTCACGGCGGATCCCTTGATTACCTCAGTATAAACCCGTTTTATATAACCGATTTAAAGGATATTTTCATTACCCTTGGTGAATTATATTTGTTGATTGAAGTAATCGATCAAAAATTATGGAAATCGGATAAGGGATTTGAGACAAGCTTCAATGAATTTCTTAAAAAAGATTTTAAACGGCTCTTCAAAAAAAACAAGAAATCCTAAAAAGTTTATCTTAAGTAACGAAGTAAACAAAACGTGATAGCTCCTGCTCATCATTTAAAAAATCTATTTGAAATAGAAAACCTTTTCCGGTGCGAATCGTTATAGGAAAAAAGAGGAAGACAATAGGCATGTGGTGACACTTACATGATTTGCAACACCCTGGCATCATACAATTTCTCTCAATCCAAAAAATAGCTATTAATGATCGTAAATATCCAATCAAACAATTAAAATCGCTCCTGTGAAAATGAAATTTAACCTTAAAAGTAAAATGTTACTCGCCATTCTTTTTACTTCCAGTATTATTTATATCACAGTTTTCAGTATTGTAATTGTAAGGCTTAGGAACAATAGCACTCAAAACAGCATTGAACAAATAAAGACCTACGCCAGAGAAGCAGCCAAAGAAATTGAAACCGAACTGAATATGGATATGGGCGTTATCAGAGGTATTGCAAGTAGCTATGAATCTTACCCCCTGATAGATCCGGAAATAAGAAGAGACTATTTCGATGAAATTTTGCATTCCACGCTTGCAAAAAATCCAGATTATTTTGCCGTGTGGGATAGCTGGCAATTAAACGCCGTAGATAAGAGTTGGGGAGATCAACCCGGTAGAATATCCAGTACATTTTATTATCAGGATGAACAAATTTTCCACCAAAAAGATTCTCTGGATATAGGCGGAATTGTCAACTATACGGGTTATCACAGTACCATGGAGTCGAAGCGGGAAGCGATTCTCGAACCTTACTACTGGGAAGATCAAAAAACGGGAAAACGTGTATTGGAGACCTCACTTGCTGTGCCAATATTACGAAATGATGATTTCAAAGGCCTGGTTGGTATAGATTTTACACTTGAACAATTGCAGGAAAAGGTCTTGCAAATTAAACCCTATGACGAAGGATATGCATTTCTGCTTTCCAATAGAGGAACCTACGTTGCCCATCCAAGAGCTGATGAAGCTATGGGAAAAAAGTTTTCAGAAGTAAACCCCGTTGAAGATAAAGAATTTAACATCAGTGCGGCCATTGCAAATGGGAAAGCCATTTCTTTCCAGGCAAAACATACGGATAATGGGGAATCTTTATTTGTGCATTTTGTGCCCATCCAAATTGGTAAAACAGGCACACCATGGTCGCTCGGCGTTTTAGTTCCCATAAGTGCCACACTTCAACAAACACGGCAAATGATTACCACAGCGATCATTGTTGGACTTATTGGAATTATTCTAATTGGGGCGATCATTATTCTAATTTCCAACATTATTGTCAAATATTTTAAGGAAGGAATTTTCGTAGCCAGCGAAATCAGTAAAGGATCACTGGATGTACCATTTGAAATAAAAAGAAAAGATGAAATTGGCGAATTGGGCATGGCTTTT
>CAYVSF010000131.1:0-7535 GCA_964453775.1 uncultured Bacteroidales bacterium | reverse complement strand
TTCTCCGGAGCATTATTCACGAAGCGTTCGTTTCCAAGTTTTTTCATTACAGTTTTTAAGAAGCCCTTTGTATACTCCAACTCTTCCTCAAGCTTGGCAATTTCCTCTTCCGCATCCACGTGTTCATCAAGTGGAATAAAATACTCTGTCGATCGAACCCTAAAGGAAGCAGCTCCTTCAACAGCATTCTTCACCTCCTCTAACTGGGATATATTTCCAAGCTTTTTAAGAACGCTCGAATAGAACTTATCATAGGCTCCCCTTATCGATAAAGAAAGTGCTTCTTTATTTGGAATATTCTTTTCTTTTCTGATTGTCCGAATGGCCGCAACTGCTTCTTTAATCCTGTCAAAAGCTTCTAACTTGTCATTATCCTGACCGGAAACTTCTGGCATCTTAGCAAACATAATGCTTTCTTTTTCTTTCCTTTCTACAATTAAATGCCAAATTTCTTCTGTAATAAATGGCATAAAAGGATGTAGCAATTTTAAAAGCTTTTCGAAAAATTCTATGGTAGCCTGGAATGTTATTTTATCAATCTTTTCCTGATATCCAGGTTTAACAGCTTCCAAATACCAGGAAGAAAACTCATCCCAGAACAGGCGATATATGCTCATTAATGCTTCAGAAAGCTTGAAACCTTCAAATTGTTTGTCCATTGCAGCAATTTCCGATTGCAGTTTCTCATTAAACCAATCAATAGCCTGCTTTGCCGAACTGGGTTGCTCTTTCTTATCATCAATCTCCCAACTCTTTACTAAACGGAAGGCATTCCAAATCTTATTCCCAAAATTACGCCCCTGTTCCGGCAAGGGATAGGTGGTTTCTCCGGTTTTTGAATTCTTTTTGATATCAAACAGCAAATCACCGCCTGCAGGGGAGCACAATAACATTCCTACCCTTACACCATCTGCTCCGTAATCTTTAATCAAATCCAGTGGATCAGGCGAGTTTCCTAATGATTTAGACATCTTTCTTCCCAGACCATCACGTACAATTCCAGTGAAATAAACATTTTTGAAGGGCATTTCTCCTTCATATTCATACCCGGCCATAATCATTCTGGCAACCCAGAAGAAAATAATCTCTGGTGCAGTTACCAAATCATTGGTGGGATAGTAATACTTAAAATCTTTATTCTCCGGATTCCGAATACCATCAAACACAGAGATGGGCCATAACCAGGAAGAGAACCAGGTATCCACCACATCTTCATCCTGACGTAAATCACCTATTTGAAGATCTCTATTGCCCGACTTCTCCCGGGCTTTTACCACAGCTTCCTCAGCAGTTTCTGCCACCACAAAATCATTGCTATTGGGTAGGTAATAGGCTGGTATTCTATGCCCCCACCACAATTGCCTGGAAATATTCCAGTCTTTTATATTCTCCATCCAATGGCGATAAACATTTTTAAACTTTGCCGGATGGAACTGAATGGTGTCGTTCATCACACTCTCAAGTGCCGGCTTGGCCAGCTCCTGCATCTTCAAAAACCATTGCATTGAGAGTTTAGGCTCAATTACTGCATCTGTGCGTTCCGAAAAGCCTACTTTATTGGTATAATTCTCAACTTTAACCAAATGACCTCTCTCTTCAAGTTCTTTAGCAGCCATTAATCTTGCCTGTGCACGGTCTTCACCTACAAATAATTGGGCCTGCTCACTTAAAGTACCATCATCAGTAAGAATATCGATAACCTCAAGATTATGCCTTTGCCCAATTTCATAGTCATTAATATCATGAGCCGGTGTTATTTTCAAACAACCAGTACCAAATTCCATATCTACATACTCATCCTCAATGATAGGCACCGGTCTGTCTACCATAGGCACAATTACACGCTTGCCATGTAAATGAGTATAACGCTCATCCTGTGGATTGATACAAACGGCAGTATCGCCTAATATGGTTTCCGGACGTGTAGTGGCGATGGTAACCCACTCATCTTCGGAACCTTCAACCTGGTAGCGAACATAATAGAGTTTCGAATTTACTTCTTTATAAATTACTTCTTCATCGGAAACAGCTGTTTTCGCCTGCGGATCCCAGTTTACCATTCGAACACCACGGTATATCAATCCTTTGTCATATAAATCAACGAATACCTTAAGTACACTTTCAGATAAATCCTCATCCATGGTAAACTTTGTACGGTCCCAATCGCAAGATGCACCCAGCTTCTTAAGCTGATCCAAAATAATGCCACCATGCTTCTCTTTCCATTCCCATGCATGCTTTAAGAATACTTCCCTGCTCAATGAATTCTTTTCAATCCCTTCATCTTTTAACTTAGCCACAACTTTGGCCTCCGTTGCAATAGAAGCATGATCAGTTCCGGGAATCCAACATGCGTTGAACCCTTTCATTCTTGCCCTGCGCACCAATATATCCTGAATGGTATTATTTAACATATGTCCCATATGCAACACGCCTGTTACATTAGGAGGAGGAATTACAATGGTATAAGGTTCTCTATCATCGGGCTCGGAATGAAAAAACTTATTTTTCATCCAGTAATCATACCACTTCTCTTCTGTTTTTCCGGGTTCGTATTTTGCAGGAATCTCCATATTAATTTAATTTCTAATTTGTTTAGCGTTTTATATGAAAAGTTTGTAAAAATAAAAATTTCTTATGTAATTTCAGACTTTCTTTGAAATGAAAGCATTACTTCTTAAAAAAAGATTCACATACACATTATAATTAACATATTAATCCAATTCCACCTTGGGATATCTAATAGAATAATTCCAATTGATAGACAGTATATTTTCTAAAACATATAGAAAGAATAGAAATATATCTAACTTTGTAAAAAATAATATTATGAGACATTTTAGCGCATTAGTTGTTATATTCTTTATTTCTACAATATTGGGCTTTGCCCAAGAGGAGGAGATAAAAACCAACAAGGAAGATAAAAACCATCCAGAGATTTTCTTTGAAAAAACCACACATGATTACGGGGAAATTAAGCACCGTGGAGAGGGCACCTGTGAATTTACATTTAAAAATACTGGAAAACAGCCCTTGCTGCTTACGAATGTAAGAGCAAGCTGTGGTTGCACAACACCGGACTGGCCTAAAAAACCTATTAAACCAGGAGATGAAGGAACAATAAAGGTAAAATACAACACCATTATTATTGGTCCATTTCAAAAAACAGTACGTGTCTACAGTAATGCTAAAAGCTCTAGCGTTGTTCTTACGATAAAAGGAAAAGTTCTACGACCTGAATCAATTAACAAATAACATATAACTATGCCACAAATATCAGATAAAGGTAAAAGCATGCCTCAGTCACCAATCAGAAAACTGGTGCCCTATGCGGATGAGGCAAAGAAAAAAGGGAATAAGGTTTACCATTTGAATATCGGGCAACCGGATATTCCTACACCAGAGGTAGCATTGGAAGCCGTTAAAAGCTGTGATAAAAAAGTAATTGAATACAGTCATTCGGCAGGAAACCTGAGCTATAGAGAAGGCCTGGCAAAATACTATAAATCGGTTAATATCGATATTACAGCAGATGATATGCTCATCACTACAGGAGGATCAGAAGCAATTACATTTGCATTTTTAGCCACACTCAACCCGGGCGATGAAGTAATTATTCCCGAACCCTTTTATGCCAATTACAATGGATTTGCCATTTCAGCAGGCGTAACCGTAAAGCCTATCACTTCAAGTATTGATAATGATTTTGCATTACCCCCGATAGAAGAGTTTGAGAAGCTTATCGGCCCCAAAACAAAGGGCGTTGTGATTTGCAACCCCAATAACCCTACAGGCTATCTTTATACACAGGCAGAATTGGACCAACTGAAGCAATTAATTCAGAAGCATGATCTTTTCCTTTACGCAGATGAAGTTTATCGTGAATTTTGCTATGATGGAAACACACATATTTCTTCTATGCATCTAAAAGGTATTGAAAGCAATGTGATCATGATGGACTCTGTATCCAAGCGTTACAGCATGTGTGGTGTACGAATAGGTGCACTTGTTTCAAGAAATAAAGAAGTTATAGCAACAGCTTTAAAGTTTGCTCAAGCCAGATTGTGTCCTCCCTCTTTCGGCCAAATTGCTGGCGAAGCGGCCCTGGATACTCCCGACGATTATTTTACAGAAGTCTACGACGAGTACATTGATCGTAGAAACTTCATGGTAGAAGCATTGAATAAAATGGAAGGGGTCTACTGCCCCATGCCCAAAGGTGCATTCTATACGGTTGTTAAACTTCCGGTTGACGATACCGAAAAATTTGCACAATGGATGCTTGCTGAATTTGACCACAAAAAGCAAACAGTAATGGTAGCCCCTGCGGCAGGGTTCTATTCTACGCCCGGACTTGGAAAACAGGAAGTACGCATAGCGTATGTACTCAAAAAAGAAGACCTGGCAAATGCAATGGAAACACTGGAAGCTGCTTTAAAAGCTTACCCGGGTAGAACAATCTAAAACTATATAAATAAAAAAGAACGGCTGACATTTTTCTTGTCAGTCGTTTTTTTTATGGGTATAAAAGGTATTTTTCTCGAATCGCTCTAAATTGATTCAAATCGTTTTGCCATAATTTTCGAATTTTCTCAGCACTTTCGCCCTCAACAATCTGATTTTTCAACTCCTTATTGCCTGCTACATTATAAAAAAACTTGTTAAAAAAAGGTTTCTCTGTTTGCACATATCTCTTTGCCTCAATAAGCCACTCCAGCTGAATATGTGGTTGCTGAAAAAAGGTAGTAAGATCATACATACGAAGATCTACTCCACAACACTTCTCTCCTTCATATTTGGGATATTTCGAAGCTCCAATTATGCTTCTGGGAGTAAACGAAAAATCGCAATTTGGAAAATCTGGATGTCCGTATACCATAAATGGAAAATCCGTACCACGCCCAACACTCATTACTGTTCCTTCAAAGAGTCCAAGAGTTGGGTATAAATAAACAGCCTGCATCGTTTGCAAATTGGGGGATGGAGCTACAGGCAACTCATATAGGCTGTCATGTGTGTAATATTCGCATTTTATAACTTCTATTTCGCATTGAATTCTATTTTTCAGCCAGCCCTCGCCGTTAAGCATTTGAGCATACTCAGCGATGGTCATCCCATACACCAATGGAACTGGATGTAACCCAACAAAGGAACTATAATTTGTATCCAAAACCGGTCCATCCACATAAAATCCATTTGGATTAGGGCGATCAAGAATCAAAAGTGGTATATTACTTTCTGCACAAGCTTCCATCACATAATGAAGCGTAGATATATACGTATAAAATCGCACCCCTACATCCTGCAAATCAAAAATTAATAAATCAAGGTCAGCTAAATGCTCAGGTTTAGGCTTTTTATCGCTTCCATATAAAGATATAACCTGCAGCCCTGAAACCGGATCCACTCCATCTTTCACATGCTCGCCGGCATCTGCAGTTCCCCTAAATCCGTGTTCGGGACTAAAAACCCTAACTATATCCTGATTAAGGGAAAGTAATGTATCAAGCAAGTGTGTTGATCCCACAAGCGAGGTATGATTCGCTACCAGACCAACTTTTTTCCCCTCAATAAACTTTAGATACACAGATACCCTCTCTGCTCCTGGTACTATATCAGTATCAGATTTTGCCTTACTGCATGAAACAAGCAATATCAGCGGGAATATAAAAATGATTGAGCGCATAAAAATGATTTTAAAAGCCTAAATTAATAATTTTCATGAATTAATTCGAGTTAAGGCTGTGGAATAGCGAATAATATTCATATTTTTCTACATTTGTAAGGTAAAATTTATAAAGGTGAATTCAGAACTTTTTATAGCCCGCCGGGTTTTTTCGGAGCAAAAACACAACAAAAAGGGTATTTCACGCCCCATCGTCTCTATTGCAATTATTGGAATAGCTTTGGGGCTTGCTGTTATGCTCTTGAGTGTATCTATAGTAACCGGATTTAAAAGGGAAATCACCAGAAAAATTATTGGATTTGGAGCTCATATACAACTTACGCATTACAGTAGCAATTATAGTTACGAAACAGAGCCAATCCGTCTGGAGCCCAATATCAGAAATGACATAGAAAACCATACAAATATAACCCACATTCAATCCTACGCTCAAAAAGCCGGGATTATTAAAACCAGGGATAACATCCAGGGGGTGGTTCTTAAGGGCATTAACACAGACTTTGATCCCAGTTTTTTAAAAGAAACGCTTAAAGAAGGTCAAATACTGGAAGTATCTGATACCAGCAGGTCGGACGGGATTATTATTTCCAGGCACATCGCATCCCTGTTAAAATTAAAACTTGGTGACCACACCCGTATTTATTTTATTGAAGAGCGACCCAGAGCCAGAAGATTTGCCATTAAAGGAATATACGAAACCAGTCTCGCTGATTTTGATGAAAAATTTGCTTTCGTTGATATCAAGCATATTCAAAAACTTAATGCTTGGGAAGAAGATCAATACAGTGGTCTGGAAGTTTTCCTAGAAGACTTTTCAGCGCTTGACCAAACCACCCGGGATTTACGCGAGATTACCGCGCTACATCATCAACCTGGCACGGATAGGTTGAAAGTTGAAAGTATCAAAGAAAAATATGTGCAGATATTCGACTGGCTGAACCTTACAGATATAAATGTTTGGATTATTCTTTTCATTATTATTGCCGTAGCCGGTTTTAACATGGTATCCGGTTTATTAATTCTGATTTTGGAACGTACCAACATGATAGGACTGCTAAAATCTATAGGAACCACAAACAGAAGCATCCGGAAAATATTCCTATACCAATCTGCCTTTTTAATCTCCAAAGGACTTCTTTGGGGAAATATTATTGGTATTGTGATTATCATCATTCAGGGAACAACCCATATTATTAAACTGGATCCCTCCTCATATTATCTTGATGCAGTGCCGGTAACCTTCAACCTTCTTCACATTTTATTGCTGAACTTAGGAGCACTGGGGGCAATTATTTTAATGCTGATTCTACCCAGCTATATCATTGCCAGAATTTCACCCGCCAAGACGATCAAATTTAACTAACAGGGTGTTGAAAAATATTCGCCCACTCTGGCTCAATAATTTCTGTTCTCCTTATTTTTTTAGTATCTTAACGCGCCTGAATATCAATTCAGATCTGCTATTACAGCATGATTCTACATAAAAAACTAGGTTTTAAAATGAAGCAGAAAAAGCAACCTTCACAGGAAGATAAATTTGATCCCAGGGACAACTATAAAAAAAGCATGCAGGAGATCGGTTACGTAAGCCGAAAGAAGGCTACCCTGGAAGATTATAAACGCATCGGTTTTAAATCGGGCCTGGAAGTACATCAGCAGTTAAAAACAAAGGAAAAATTATTTTGTCACTGCCCTGCTGGCATCTACCATGACGATGAAGAGTTTGATGCAGAGATAATACGCCATATGCGTCCCACTTTAAGTGAGATGGGAGAGTACGATGGGACTGCCTTAATGGAGTATAAAACAAAAAAGGAAATTCGTTATCGGATAAATAATGAAAATGCCT
>CAYVSF010000130.1:679-7543 GCA_964453775.1 uncultured Bacteroidales bacterium | reverse complement strand
AAAAAGCCTGGGTTATCAAAATATCAATTTTAAAACCGGCGATGGATATAAAGGCTGGGAGGAACATGGGCCCTTCGATGCTATCATCGTTACCTGTGCGCCTACCGACATTCCACAGCCCCTGCAGGATCAACTGGCCGAAAGTGGCAAGATGATCATACCGGTGGGGGGAAGTATTGCACAAGAGCTGGTGCTTATCGAAAAGAAAAAGGGAAAGCTTAAAAAGAAGATGGTAGCGCCTGTTCGTTTTGTTCCAATGATACGTTCAGACGGCAGACGGTATTAATTTCTTGCCCTACAAACTTGCATCCATACTTTAGTCGCAAAACAGTAGGTTTTATTTATTTTTTGTATATTTGGTTTAAAGCTAAACTATATGGAGAAACTGGAGTATAAAAAGCAGCTGGTGCAAACCTGCATAGATATGTTGGAAGAAAGCATACAAACGGCCAAGGAAACCATTGAAGAACTGCAGCAAAGCGCAAATGAGTATGAAGGGGATAATGATATTTTTGATTCATTCAAGGCCGACCTGATGAAGAAAAAAGACATGCACATCCAGCAATATCAGAAATATAAAGAGGAACTGAAAATTCTGCTGAAAATACCTCTCGACCAGCTGCATGATACGGTAAAATTCGGTTCCGTAGTTGCTACAGATAAGCAAAAAATGCTGGTTTCCGTTAGTTTGGGTACTGTACACTTCAATGGTGATAAATACATAGCCATCTCAACACAAGTTCCTATTTTCAATGCCATGAAAGATCTAAAAGAGGGCGATAGCTTTGAATTTAACCAGAATACATTCAAAATTAAATCTATTTTTTAACCAAAATTAAAATTATGAAAAACAAAACATTTTTACTCCTGTTGCTGCCTGCACTTATCCTCACATCCTGTGCTGGAGGCAGGAAAATTGCCTACAACGATGTGGAAGCCGATCTGAATTATGAGGGGAACGAGACCATAGCGATAGCCGTTTATGATCAACGTGAGATGGTATTGGATGGATCCAGAAAGCCCGATTTTGTGGGCTATATGCGATCGACTGCAGGCATTGCTTATCCAATGGGTACAAAAAGCGGCGAAAACTTAACAGATGATATGAGCATGAGCATTGCAAAGAGCTTTAAAAATAAAGGTTACAACACCGAAGTGATTGAAACCCTCCCGGTTGATGAGAAAGGAGCTCTAAAAACCAAACTGCAGGATACCGGAGCCGACAAACTGCTTATGTTGACACTAAAGAAATACCATACAGACTGCTACGGAGTAACACGTCTTATGTATGATGTTAAAGCAGAAATAATGAATAGCAAGGGTGACATTGTTACTGAAAAGAACTTTTCCGACGAGTACAACGTGGGCGGTAATGCCTTTTGGGGACCCGGCGATTTTAAAACCTACATTCCCGAGCATTTTAAACAATTCCTCGATACAATGCTCAATGATGAAGCAATAGCCGCTGCCTTGTAATATAAGATAGGGCTTAAAGACACCTGCTCATATTGTTCAGGTGTCTTTTTATTTTTCCAGCGCCATGTAAAGCACATCTATTGGATGTAAGGCAATTCGTTCAGTTCCTTCCTTAATCTGATGCCGGCAGCTGGTTCCCGGAGCCGTGATAATGGTCTCCTCTGATGCATTTCGAACTGCCGGGAAGAGCACCATTTCTCCTATTTTTTGGGAGACCTCGTAATGCTCTTTTTCATAGCCAAAAGATCCGGCCATCCCGCAGCAGCCGGAGGGAATCTCTTCCACTTCATAATTTTCAGGAATGGAAAGCATATTTATAGTAGATAAAGTAGACGCAACTGCCTTTTGCTGGCAGTGACCATGTAGGAGAACTTTTTTGGGTGCTTCTGTAAAGCTTTTTGCACGAATAAAACCTAACTCCTTTTCCTTTACAATAAATTCATCAAACATCAGGGCATTATTGGCAATTTGCCTGGCTGCTTCTTTTTCATCTCCTGTTAGTAAATCGGGATATTCGTCGCGGAAAGTTAAAATCGCTGAAGGTTCAATGCCGATCAGCGGGACCTGCTCGCTAATAATATCTTTCAGATATGAAACATTCTTCCGGGCTATTTTTTTTGCTTTTCTTATTAAGCCTTTGGAAAGATAAGTTCTGCCACTTTCCAGGTGCTGTGGTATCTTCACTTCATACCCCAATCTGTTCAACAATTGTATAGCTCGCACGCCTGTAGTTGTATCATTATAATTGGTAAACTCATCATTAAACAAATATACCGTTTTACGGGTTTGTGCTGGCTGGATATCCTGCACATAGCCTGCCATCCAGTTTTTTAGTGTATATTTTGCCAGTAAAGGCATGCGGCGTTGGGGTGCGAATCCCATCATCGACATGATTGCAGGGGTAAATAGATTGTTGTCCATGAAGAAATTAAACACTCCTGGCAATAGACTTCCCAGCCGATTGATAGAAGTAATATTGGCGATTAACCTGGAGCGTAAGGGAACACCGTGCGTATCATAATACTGTTGCAAAAATTCGGCCTTCAATTTGGCCACATCCACATTGGAGGGACATTCAGACTTGCAGGCTTTACAGGAGAGGCAAAGATCCATCACCTCTTTTATTTCCTTGTGATCGAAGGGATTCTTTTGAGGTGAATGCGTAAGGAACTCGCGTAAAACATTTGCTCTGGCCCGTGTAACATCATTTTCATTCCGGGTGGCCATATAGCTGGGGCACATGGTACCGCCGCTTTTTTCTGTTTTTCTGCAATCACCACTACCATTGCACTTTTCTGCTGCGCGTAGTATCCCTCCCACTTCAGAAAAATCAAAAACCGTATTAATTTCACGCTCTTTTCTTCCGGCCTCATAGCGCAGGTCGCTGGTCATAGGAGGAACGTCAATAATTTTCCCAGGATTTAGCACATGAAAGGGATCCCAGGTATTCTTTAGGGCTGATAATAAGGCGTAATTTTCCTCTCCAATGATAATGGGTATAAGCTCTCCGCGTACACGTCCATCGCCGTGCTCTCCACTCATAGAACCTTTGTATTTCTTCACCAAATGGGCCGTATCAATGGCTATAGTATGAAACATCTCCACATCCTTCGGATCTTTCAAATTAAGTATAGGACGCAAATGCAGTTCACCAGAACCGATATGAGCATGATAAACGCATTCCAGTTGGTGTTTCTTCAGCAGCAGCTCGAAATCCTTCATGTAAGCAGGCAACTTACGCACATCTACAGCTGTATCTTCAATCACCGATACCGGTCGCGCATCTCCTTTCAGATTAGATAGCACCCCAAGTCCTGCTTTTCTCAATGCCCATACTTTAGAAGTATCAGGTTCATGTATCAATGGGAAATGATAGCCGTAACCGGCTTCTTTAAAATCCTTCACCAGTTTTTCATAAATAGCTTCTACCTCCTCCTTGCTCTCCCTTGCAAATTCAATAATAAGAATGGCCCCGGGGTTGCCCTGTACAAAAAAGCGGTTCTTTGCCTGCTCCCTGTTGTCTTTCGTAAGATCGAGTACGATATGGTCCATCATCTCGACAGCGCCGGGCTGATGTTTTAAGGCTATTAGGTTGGCTTCAAAGGCTTCTTCACGATTCTTAAAATGAGCTGCCAGAACAGCTTTTTCAGGAGGAGGAACTGGAACCAGGTTTAATTTAATCTCCGTGATGAAAGCCAGAGTTCCCTCGGAACCGCAAATCAGTTTTGAAAAATTGAATTGCTCATTGGTTTCAGAAAACGCACTGCTTTCCAGCAATAAATCAATGGCATAGCCGGTATTTCTGCGGTAAATGGAAGGATCGGGAAAACCTTCGCGGATTTGCTTTCGTGTATCTTTGTTGGAAAACAAGTCTTTAACCTGTTTGTACAGTCTGCTTTCCAGCTTGTCTCCTTTTGTTTTAGCCTCAAATTCTTCGGGGAAAAGTGGCCCAAATTCCACCTCCGAACCATCGCTTAAAACCGCCTTTATTTCAAGCGTATGATCCCGGGTAGAACCATAAATAATAGAATGCGAACCACAAGCATTGTTCCCAACCATTCCACCTATCATACAACGGTTGGATGTAGAGGTTTCCGGGCCAAAAAACAGACCATAGGATGCAAGAAAAGCATTCAGCTCATCCAAAATTACCCCAGGCTGAACACGCACCCATCGTTCATTTTCATTTAGTTCCAGAATGGAGGTCATGTAAGGGGAAACATCTGCAACTATACCACCTCCTACCACCTGACCGGCTAGCGAAGTACCTGCTGTACGTGGAATTACGGATGTTTTGTGATTGGAGGCAAATTGAACAAGGGCTTTTATGTCATCTGTCGTTCTGGGATAGCACACAGCCAAAGGAAGTTCCCGGTAGGCTGAGGCGTCTGTCGCATATAAAATTCTTGTCTTCTTATCGGTGAGCAGCTCACCTTCCAGTTTTTTATTTAATTCTTTTAATTTATTGAGCATGTTTTAATTCATTCTAGCTGATTAAGCGCTTTCTCATTCTGCTCAGCAATTGAATTTTTGAGCGCAACTCTATGGGATTAAATGGTTTCGTAATGAAATCGTCTGCTCCTACTTTATATCCTTTTTCCCTGCTGTCCCTGTCAGCCAGGGCAGTTATCATCACAATGATCGTCTTATCTAAAGTTTTGTCCGCTCTGAGTTCCTTACACACCGTAAAACCATCCTTTTCAGGCATCATAATATCTAAAAGTAAAATGGAAGGTGGCTCCTTTCGGGCCATTTCCAGGGCCTCTCTTCCATTACTGGCGACAAACAGTTCAAAATCATCGGTAATAATTTCCTGAATGATATCCTTAATTAACATATCATCCTCGGCAAGTAGTATCTTTTCTTTGTTTTCCATTGGAATATTTTGTTACTTACAACAAATTGTCAGCTTTTACGTATGCTAAGCTAGCAAATTTAGGACAAATATAATACTTTTTAAGAGCCCAAATTACTATGATTCTCAGCGATCCGCAATTAAAAACAATTGTCCGCTTATTCTCCCTGTTTGCCAGCATTGATCCTGATATTGAGCATCAGGAAGTTACAAGGGTCATAGAGTTCTACCTGAAGAAATACAGCCGATACGAATCACTTTCGCAGTATATTAGCATTTACCAGTTCTACATTGACCAACATGCGCAAAAGAAAACTAAAAATCACCTCAAAAAAATATCCATAAACGCGGTAAAGACCATTCGCCTGATAGATCAACTGGAAAAGGAGCTTCATAAAAAGCAGCAATTTGTTCTGCTTATCACTTTTTTAGAGATTCTACGCACCAAAGAAAACATTCTCCCTGATGAAGAGGATTTTATCGACACACTGACCCTCACCTTCACGCTGCCAGAGCATGAAGTTGACCACTTAAAAACTTTCATACTTGGGAAAAAAGATAATCTAAAAGAGGCAAATTGCATTTTACAGGTGGATGGTGATACTTCCGTTAAAGGATCCAAAATCCATCTTTACCGTGAAAATCTGAAAGGAAATGTTCGAATTATTCGAATTACTTCAATTAACACCTTCTTTTTTTATTACGAAGGTGAAGAACAGCTCTTTTTGAATGATAGGTACATTATTCCGGGTAAAATATACGAACTTGGTAAAGGACAACACATTAGCAGCCTAAAAATAGGCTTGCACAGTCTTAAATTTAAACCCATTTACTATACGGAAATAGGAATCCACTTTGCACATCTCCAGAACGATTACAAATTACACTTTCAGATAAAAGAACTATCCCTTTCCCGATCTGACGGGTCAGTAGCTATACCTCCTTTCTCATTCGAAACCCAGGCCTTTTTACTGGTGGGAATTATCGGATCGAGCGGTGTGGGAAAAACGACACTGATGGACCTGATCAGTGGGGCAAGGGAAAGTACATCAGGACAGGTTCTCATCAATGGGTATGACATCAAAAAAGATCGTAAAAAACTTCAGGGCCTTATTGGTTACGTGCCACAGGAGGATTTGCTTTATGAAGAACTAACTGTTTACACCAATCTTTACCTGCAGGCCAAGTTAAGTTTTGATAATCTAAGCCAGGAAGAAATCGATAGTAAAGTAAGCAGTTTGTTGCATACGCTTGATTTGCACCACATTAAAGATTTAAAAATTGGCAGCAAGGGAAATAAGGTGATAAGCGGTGGTCAGCGCAAGCGTTTAAACATTGGGCTGGAGTTAATGCGAGAACCGGCTATCCTATTGGTTGATGAGCCAACTTCAGGACTTTCCTCCGTGGATTCGTTGAATATCTTAAACCTGCTGAGAGAACAAACTATGCAGGGTCGATTGGTGATCATCAACATTCATCAACCTTCAGCCAGGCTGTTCAAATTATTGGATCAGCTGATTATTTTGGACGAAGGAGGTTACGTAGTGTACACCGGTGATCCTATGGACAGCCTGGTGTATTTTAAAACCATCAACGAGCAGGTGGATGCCGGTGACCGGGAATGCCCCGTATGTGGAGCTGTAGAACCGGATATTTTGTTGGAAATCATTGAACAGCCCGATCCACAAAATAAATTTGGTAGAAAGTACACTCCGAAACAGTGGAATCAGATGTTTAGAGATAATTTACAGCAAGAGGTATTATCGCCCGAAAAACAAAAACTTCCCAAAGCAAAATTTAAACTACCCGGGGCATTGTATCAATTTGGCATCTACTTCAGGAGAAATATGCTTACAAAACTGGCCAACCAACAATACCTCCTAATATCTTTACTGGAAGCTCCGCTCCTGGCGCTCATTTTAGGCTATTTCACCCGCTACAATGCCGGAACACCTGAAAATCCAGCAGCTTATGTTTTCAGTAAGAACACCAACTTACCTGCCTTTCTCCTGATGGGTATTATTGTAGCTCTT
>CAYVSF010000130.1:0-669 GCA_964453775.1 uncultured Bacteroidales bacterium | reverse complement strand
GATGCTGGTCTCCTCGGAAGAAATTTTTAAAGACAAGCCCAAACTCAAACAGGAAAAACTGTTTGGCTTGAAAATAATGCCCTACCTGCACTCCAAAATTATCTACCTGTTTATCCTGTCAGCCATTCAGATATTCAGCTTTGTGCTGGTGGGTAATTCAATCCTCGGTATTAAAGGCATGTACTTCTCCTACTGGCTAATTTTGTTTTCTGCTGCTTGCTTTTCCAATTTGCTTGGACTGTTATTATCCAGTAGTATGAAATCTGTAATTGCCATTTACATTGCTATTCCTTTTGTTCTCATTCCGCAAATCCTGTTTTCAGGAACCATCGTTGAATTCGATAAGCTCAACAGTCATTTTTCCAATCGATATTACCCTCCTCTATTTGCTGATTTAATGGCTTCCAGGTGGGCCCAGGAAGCATTGGCAGTAGAGCAATTTAAAACCAACCCCTATGAAAAGCATTTCTTTACCATTGACCAACTCGAAAGCGATGCCGCTTATCATTTGAATGCTCTATTACCCCAACTGGAAGAAGATATATCAATTTTAAACCAAAACAGACCGGAAGAGGAAAAAGAAAAAAGGGCTGCCCTGCTTGTCAACAGCTTTGAAAGCCTAAACCTGCGAGTACCAGAGGCCCTCAATAAAATGCCTTTAAAAATTAC
>CAYVSF010000129.1:0-7546 GCA_964453775.1 uncultured Bacteroidales bacterium | reverse complement strand
ATTGGCAACCACCATTCCCATGGTCATAGCCGAGAGTAAAACATCTGTTTGAAGGGCAATCGAAAGTCCGGTGCAGAAGATTATAAGTGCGAATAGAATTACCACCCACTGGCCTTCTCCGTTAATTCTAAAAAAACGTGCCACAGGATTTACGATTGCTCCCAGGATAGCACCTGTTAGTATGGATATTCCAATTTGGTAGCTTGCATTTAAAATGGGACTATCGAATAAACCCATTTGTCCGCCATTAAAAAGAAATATGACGGCAAGTGTTAAACTAAACAGGAGAATTCCCAGCACATCATCCAGGGCTACCACGCCTAAGAGCGTATCGGTTACTTTACCTTTGGCTTTGTATTTGTGGATTACCGCAACTGTTCCTGCGGGAGCTGTAGGACTTGCAAGTACACCAGCTAGGACAGCTAAAATTAATAGGGTTGATGAAGAAAAGGGGAGCAGGTCTTGTAATACCAGTCCTGTCAGTAGAATACCTGCTGTAGTGATAATAAATGGAACAAAACTTGCCATCAGGGTAATACCAATGATTGTTTTTCCGTGTTCTTTCAATTTTGACCATTTAAGCGAGCCACCCACTTCAAAAGCAATAAATGCCAGGCAAATCTCAAGTAGGGGATGTGTAAATTCGATTATTTCTTCGGATATAAACTCAAAACTGTTGGGACTTAAAAGAACACCCACGCCAATGTAACCAATAATAGCTGGTAACCCGATCCGTTCCAGCAGGTATCCAACGAGATACCCAATAATAAGTAACATGCCTATGGTAAGCAGGATATTCATGGTATGGGTTTTATCCTTTTGAAGATAAAGGATTGTATGAGAAAAAGCAAGCTTTCTTTTGGTGAAAAGAAGTGAGATCAGACTGTTTCTCGTAGTGCAGACTTACAAAACTTCAGCAATGGCCAGTTCAATCTCCTTCATATTGAAAGGCTTTCGAAAGTATTTGTGAATAATTCGTTCATTTAGGGCATCGGCAATCTCTTCGGTAATGTCGAAACCCGTAAGAATGTAGTAAGATATGTCGGGAAAATCATGGCGTGCCAGCTTAATGAACTCAATGCCATTCATGCCCGGCATCTTCATATCGCTTATAACAACTGATGTCTCAGGGTTTTCTTTAAGTTTTTCAAGCCCTTCTTCCCCTGATTCTGCAGTGATTACGTTATATTTTTTTCGAAAGTTGATTTGAAACAACTTCACATTCATGGGCTCATCATCTACATAGAGCAAAGTGGTTGTATTATTAGTCATTGCTTTTTGGTTTTATAGGTAAACGAATGGTTACAGTAGTACCTTTATTCACTTCCGATTCAACATCTATATGGCCTTTATGTTCTTCAATAATTCTTTGTGTAATGGAAAGGCCTAGCCCCGTGCCTTTCCCGGCCTCTTTTGTGGTAAAAAAAGGATCGAATATCCTGGCCAGGTGCTCCTCGCGAATGCCGGCCCCATTATCTGAAATTTTGATAAATAAAAGATTATTGTAAATGGATGTGTGAATGGTTAAAACGCCTTTTTTCGGAATTGCCTGTATAGCATTTGTGATAATATTGAGCAATGCCTGGTGTAATTTCCCTTCATTCCCTTTCAGGACATGCTTTGTTTTGGTGCATTGCCGCTCCACTGTAATTCTTCCCTTTATCTGATTGTGCAATATATTCAGGCAATTTTCGATGATTTCGGGGATGTTACATGCCTCCTGTTTTGATTCATCCTGGCGGTTGTAGTGATTTAAGCTGGTAACGATTTTTGAGGCCCGATTGACACCAACATTGATCCCTTCAATTAATGGATCAACTTCTTTAAGATGTTCCGGCAGGCTTTCCTTGAAGTATTCTTCAATACCTACAATCCCGCCTTTAATAAAATTAAGCGGATTGTTAATTTCATGCGCCACCCCTGCTGCCAGCACTCCCAGGGAAGCCATTTTTTCTGACTGCACCAATTGTTTTTGCGCTTCTTGCAAACTAATTAATGCCGCTTCGAGTTCTTCTCTTTGTTGATGTAGTTCTTCAATTGTTGAATTTAATTCCTCGTTGGATGCTGTTAATTCCTCTGTACGTTCTTGTACAAGTTTTTCAAGATCATGCCTGTATTTTTCAAGCTCCCGCTCAATTTTTTTTCGTTCTGTAATGTTGGTCATCGCTCCCATGGAGCCAATAATCTCTCCATCTGCATCAAATAGGGGAGAGCCACTAACCAAAAAAACATATTTTATTCCGCTCTTTGATTTGAACTGTATTTCATACTGGCTGTAAAGATTACGGGTTCTTTTGGTGTTTTCTTCAATGATTTTATATTGATCTTTTCCTTCAGTGAGGATTTTGTACCCAACCTTTCCAAGCACTTCTCCAGGCTCATATTCGAGTAATTCGGTAAACTTTTTATTGACAAACTGAATGCGGTCTTCTTTGTCCACCATCATGACCACTTCGTTCATGTTTTCTATAAGACTGCGGTATTTCTTTTCACTCGCTTTAAGGGCTGCTTCTGCTTTTCTACGTTCCGTTACATTTTCCACAAATCCCTCGTAATACAATGTCTTTCTTTTTCCATCTCTTACTGCACGAGAGTTTTCTTTGATGATGATTGTATTTCCGTCTTTACAAACCCATTCCGATTCATAATTCTTGATGAATCCTTCCTTTTCAATTCTGTCAATAAACTCTTTACGTGTACGTTGGGCATAAGCTTTGTCTCTTTCCAGGTTTAATTTTGATAAATCTTCAAATGAATCATAGCCAAGCATATTTAAAAGCGCAGGGTTGGCTTGCTTTATTTCACCTTCAGGAGTTGTGCGGTAAATACCTATTTGCGCATGGGTAAATAAGTTGTGATAACGTAACTCGCTGTTTACAAGTTGTTTTTCTGTTTTTAGTCTTTTCTGATAATCGTTTCGAACTTTTTCCAGAGCCCTGTTATGGATGCGCAACACCTGGAACCCAGCTACTGAGGTGAGGAGAAAAGCAATAAATGTATCTGCAATATAATCTATGGACATGAACAGGCTGAGGCCTTCCCTGGTTTTTATCCAAAGTGTAAAACAGAGCAAAAACAGTAGGTTGGCGCCCGAATAAATAAAAATACTCCAGGGATTTTTCGTTACAAGCAGGGGAATGGTATTTACAACCGCCAGGGCCAGAATGATGGTATCCATTCGGGCGAATAATTCTTCGGTACTGAAGAGCATGATGGTCCAAACTGCAAAGTTTGAGGAAATCAAAAAAAGCTGTGCTGCTATATTTAATTTTCCTTTCCTCAGCAAACGGTAGGCAATAAAAAAGACAAGAAGCACAGTTAACTCTGCAGTAATTGTTAATAAATCAGCTTTCGATTGATAGCTGGCTTTTCGAGCCAAATTTGTGGAAATGATTAAAAATATAAGACTGGGAATGGCAACCAGCAGGATATAGTGGAAAACTTTTGCCTTTTGCTGTATAATGAAATCCTGACTTGCATAAACCTTGCCTCCTTTGGGGGAAAACAGCTTTAAAAGCAATTGAAAGGGGTGCCTTTTTTTTGAGATAATAGCCATAAGTGAAAGACAAATTCGAATCTTGCTTAAAATTACTAATTTATATAGTTCTGAGACACCTTATAAAAGATTTTGTTGTATGCAAATTCTAATTAATTGATAAGGGGAATAAAATTGTTGATAAACGGCTAATTGTAGTATAGTCAATAATTTATAATATCCGGTTGCCGGAGTCATTACTGCGTATTAAAAGGAAAATCAGACCTTGAGATTGGCCTGGTTGCTTGTGTTTATTTGATTGTTCATGGGGTTTAACTGTCTTATTATCAGGTGGTATATACCGAGTTGAACATTACATAATCTGTGGTTAAATCCGTTCCCCAGCCCTTTGCTTTGGCTTTTCCTTTGTGCAGGTCCAAACGGATGTGAATGTGCGATTCCCGCAAGAGTTTCTTCATGACATTCCGGTCGAATTCCTGGGGTTTTCCTTTTTCCAGCATCTTCACCTGTTTTTTATCATCCCCCAGGTATAAATCAGTGGTTTGGTAGTCGAAGTCGACCCCTGCATTTCCAGCCGCTCCTATAATTCTCCCCCAGTTAGGGTCACGGCCAAACATGGCTGCTTTTACCAGGGTGGAGTCGGAGATTTCCCGGATGAGCTTTCGGGCCACATCAACAGATGGGGCATTTACAACTTCATATTCAATAAATTTGGAAGCGCCCTCTCCATCCGATACAATCTGCATGGCCAGGTGAATCATCATATCCTCCAAATTCTTTTTAAAGGATGCATAGCCGGGATCTTTTTTGCTTTTAAGCATGTCGTTTTGGGCTTTCCCGTTGGCCAGGACAAGTACCATGTCATTAGTAGAGGTATCACCATCTACGGTAATCATATTAAACGATTTGTCCACCGCATCTTTTACTGTCTTTTGCAATAGCTTGGGTTCAATGGCCACATCGGTAACGATGAAGGCCAGCATGGTTGCCATATTCGGGTGGATCATACCGGAACCTTTTGCAATTCCACCCATGTTGATTTCATAACCTTCCACATCAAATTCGGTGAATCCTTCTTTCGCAAAAGTGTCGGTGGTAAGAATGGCATTGGCTGTGAATGAACCCGCATTCGACTTCTTGGTCAGCTTCTTGGCATTCTCCCGAATTCCTTCTACAATGTCTTCGGTAGGAAAGGGTTCGCCAATAATTCCCGTGGAAGATACGAGCACCATTTCCTTGTCTATTTTTAACTCTTCTGCCATGGTTTGTGCCATGGCTTCCGCACCCTGTTTGCCCTGCTCGCCGGTAGCTGCGTTTGCATTTCCTGCATTAATTACTATCGCCTGAGCCTTGCCGTTTTTTATATGCTTTTTTGTTAGTTCTACAGGTGCAGCAACCACGTTGTTTTGCGTAAAAACGCCTGCTGCACTGGCCGGTACATCCGAATAAATGATGGCCAGGTCGCGTCTTAAGGATTTAATCCCTGTGTGTGCTCCCCAGCATTTGATGCCGCGTACATTGGTAATATTTTTAATCATATTCATAGCAATCTTTTTTGTAAAGTTAATTAGGTTATTTTTTTCTGATTTAGGGGTGTACCGGAATAATTTTAAGGCCTGCAGTTTCATCCATACCAAACATCAGGTTCATGTTTTGCACGGCCTGTCCTGCTGCTCCTTTTACCAGGTTGTCGATTGTACTTATCACAATGATCATGTCTGTTCTTTCATCATAAGTGACATGGATATCGCAATAATTGCTGCCCCTTACTTCTTTGATGGCTGGTATTTCATCGCGCAAACGAACAAAAGGAGCGTTCTTATAAAAATCAGCATACACCTCTTTTATTTCTTCCAAACTTGTTCCTTTCTCTGGTTTGGCATAGATGGTCGATAAAATGCCCCGGTCCACCGGCAATAGATGCGGTGTAAACTGTACAAGTGTTTCCTGTCCGTATATTTTATCCAGTGTTTCCTGTATCTCAATGGTGTGACGATGCTTTTTTAGTCCGTAAGCTTTAAAGTTGTCATTCACATTGGAATACAAATTTACCGGTTTTGATTTTATGCCTGCTCCGGTAACGCCGGTTTTGGAATCGATGATGAGAGGCTGCGCTTTTGTTAATTTATGGGCCAGTAGGGGCGAAGCGCCTAAAATTGCACTGGTAGGAAAGCATCCCGGGTTGGCGACCAATTTAGCTTTCCTGATCTTTTCCCGAAACAATTCCGGAATTCCAAATACGGCATTGGCTATACCTTCCGGGTAGCTGTGAGGTTTATCGTACCAGTCCTCATAGGTTTTTGCAGAATTTAAGCGGAAATCCCCGGACAAATCAATGATTTTAAAGTTTTTTCCGGCAAACTTTTCTACATATTCCATAGATACGCCATGGGGCAATGCAAGAAATACCAGGTCCAGCTCTTTTTCATCCAGCATGCCGGCCGATAAAAGCTTTTGTTCGGCAATGCCCTGCAAATAGGGATGAACATTAGAAAATTTTTCGCCTTCGCGGCTTTCAGATGTAATGGCTCGTATTTCTACTTCCGGATGATGGGTGAGAATTCGTACCAGCTCGGAACCTGTATATCCCGTTGCTCCTACAATTCCTATTTTCTTTTTATGCATTTTGTTCTGTTTCTTTAAGTGTTTGTTGAAGTGTATCTATAAGTTGTTGCAATTCTTCGTAGCGTATGACAAGTGGTGGAACCAATCGTAAAACCTTACCAGCTGTTGCATTGGCCAAAACACCCTTTTGGAGTAGTTTTTCCACCAGTGGTTTGGTTTCGAAGCTAAATTCCACGCCAATCATTAATCCTTTTCCCCTTACTTCCTGAATACCATGATAGTTCATAGCTAAAATTTGCTCCTTCAGCCAGTTTCCTTTTTCTTCTGCTTCCCTTACCAGCTCTTCTTCTTCCATAATTTCAAGGGTTTTCAGTGCCGCTGCGGTTGCCAGTGGGTTTCCCCCGAATGTGGTGCCGTGATCACCAAAATTGATGGCATCACTCACCTTCTGATTGGAGAGGATGGCACCTATGGGTACTCCACTTCCCAGCGCTTTGGCCAGGGTCATGATATCGGGTTGTACATCGTAATGTTCCTTGGCAAACATTTTCCCTGTTCGTCCAATTCCACATTGAATTTCATCGAATATCAGCACGATATCTTCCTGTGTGCAAAATTTTCGCAGCTCTTTTATGAAGGTCGGATCGCTTACATTTATACCGCCTTCTCCCTGGATAGGCTCAATGATAATGGCTGCTGTTTCTTTGCTTGCTGCCGTTTTTACTGCTTCGATATCATTGAAAGGTACCTGCTTAAAGCCTTCCGGGATGGGTTCAAATCCTTCCTGCATCTGTTTTTTTCCTGTGGCAATTGTGGCCAGGGTTCTTCCGTGGAAAGATCCCTCAAAAGAGATGACTTCTCCCCCGCGTCCTTTGCTATGGGCATATTTCCGGGCAATTTTGATAGCTCCTTCCACCGATTCAGCTCCGCTATTGGAAAAGAACACCCTGTCGAGCCCGGATAGTTTGCTCAGTTTTTCGGCCAGAATGGCCTGTGGTTCACTTAAATAGAAGTTGGAAATATGGATGATTTTGGCAACCTGTTCCTGGATGGTTTTTATAAGCTCGGGATGCGCATGACCCAGGCTGTTAACGGCAATTCCCGCCAGGACATCCAGGTATTCCTTGCCTTCCACATCCCAAACTTTTGCCCCTAAACCGTACTCCAGGGTTATGGGATAGCGCTTAAAGGTTTGAAGATAATAGCTTTTATCAATATCGTGAAATGCTTTGTTCGTTTTATGTGTCATGGTGATTTTTATTTAGTAATGATGGTTCCAATGTTTTGGTTCTCAGTAATTATCGGGATTTTTTCGGGTTGGGTGCCATTAATAATTCTTGCCGATTTTGCACCGTTTTGGATGGCAATCTCACAGGATTCTATTTTTGGGATCATGCCTCCTTGAATAATCCCATCTTCTACCAGCTTTTCTAAATTGGCCAGTTGTATTTCATGCATAAGGGTTTCGGGCCTGTCTTTATCCTT
>CAYVSF010000128.1:0-7557 GCA_964453775.1 uncultured Bacteroidales bacterium | reverse complement strand
TCATAAACAAAATATACTCGGTATTCCTCTTTGATTTCAAATAAAATATTGATACCTCGATTACCAAAATCATTTTATGATGAATGTTTTATTCCTGGATACCAGCAACGAAATTCTATGGCAAAAGTTTACTAATGCAGGATTTAAATGTTATTCCAATTACACTTCAGGCTTTCCCGAACTTAAAAAAGATATCGGTGAAGCTGACGGGATAATAATCCGAAGCAGGTTGAATATTAATGAGGAATTCTTAAGTTATGCACCCAGGTTAAAATTTATTGGTCGTGTTGGAGCAGGAATGGAAAATATAGACACAATCGCAGCAGAGAAGAAAGGAATTCAATGTTTTAATTCACCGGAAGGAAACAGAGATGCAGTTGGTGAACATGCCCTGGGGATGCTTTTGTGCCTCTTGAATAAAATTAGAATTGCCGATGCAGAAGTTAGAAAAGGCTATTGGAGACGAGAAGAGAACCGTGGGCTCGAAATTAAAGAAAAAACTTTAGGTATCATCGGATACGGCAATATGGGCAGTGCTTTTGCCCAGCGTTTAAAAGGATTTGAAGCCAATGTTATTGCCTATGATAAATATAAATCCAATTACTCCGATGACATTGTAAAAGAAAGTCCTTTAGATGCACTGTTTGAGCAGGCAGATATTGTAAGTCTTCACGTGCCATTGACTTCAGAAACACAGGGCATGGTAAACATGCACTTCCTCGATAAATTCAAAAAAGAAATATACCTTATTAACACGGCAAGAGGAAAAATTGTGAATAGCAAAGATCTGGTGAGCGCAATAAAATCAGGTAAGGTAAAAGGGGCTGCTTTGGACGTTCTTGAATACGAAAAAGAATCTTTTGAGTCTTTGTTAGAGCAAAATAGACTACCCGAAACCTACAAATATCTTACAGCCAGCGAAAGAGTTATCTTAACACCCCATATTGCAGGATGGACAATAGAATCTGGCATAAAGCTATCCTCCATTCTGGCTGATAAAATTCTTAGGGTTTTTTCATAATTTTCTAAGCACATAATGCGCTGTACTCCTACTCTTCTGTTCCACAATAATTTCCCTATCCCGGGTTAATTCAGCTATAGCTTCAGATGTGTAATGTCGAATCGTTATTAACTCTAATTCTTCATTATATAAGATCTTAAAATCATCTTTCAACAATTCGATAAGCTTTTGCACCTTATCATTATATTTATCGACACAAACAGAAAAACTAATAGCACTGCTTTGTATTAAATTCACTTTCACCCGGTTTTCTCTCATATAATCCAGGACTCTGCTGATTCCATCCTCAAGAACGAATGAAAAATCTTTTACAAATACAGATATGAGGATCTGATTTTGTTTTAAAATATAAATAGGCAGCTTTGATTTAAAGCTCAAAGTCCTGCGAATGATCGTTCCCTCTTCGCCTGGATCCAGAAATGAACGAACATTCAGGCTGATATTCTTGTTTTCAAGTGGTTTTATCGTTTTGGGATGAATCACTTTTGCACCATAATAAGCCAACTCAACGGCCTCCTGATAACTAATTTCCTTTAACTTTCTTGGTGCATCAAAATGCTGCGGATCGGCAGTAAGTATTCCAGGAACATCTTTCCAAATCGTTACATAATCGGCATTCAAAAGATTGCCTAAAATTGCTGCTGAAAAATCAGAGCCTTCTCTTCCCAGGGTCGTGGTTTCCTTTTTCTGATTTCCGGCAATAAAACCCTGTGTAAGATAGATTCCTGTCGTATTGAAAGTGAAAGTTTTATTCACCTGCTCTTGTGTTATTTCCCAATTGAGCCTCGCCTCCCGGTAGGTTTCATCAGAGATAAAAACAGAACGAACATCAATCCACTCATTAATAATGCCCACCGTATTTAAATAATCACTTACAATTAATGTGGAGAGCAACTCTCCCGTAGAAACAGTTTGATCATACTTCTGATCATAAGAGTCAAAATCGCTTGATAGCAGATTCATATGCAAAATATCAAACAATCCTTTAACAGTGTCAAACAGCTTATGATCCTCGTTATCCATTAAACCATGGATAATATTATAATGAAAGTCTTTAAGCTTCTCAAATTCGGAATCAAATCTTGTTGTATTCGAATCTGCCAGATCTAGTAAGCGTTCTAGATGGTTCGTTGTTTTCCCAAAAGCTGAGAGTACAACGACTAACTTCCCATCGACACAGTGATTAATAATCTGCCCGATATTTCTAACACCTTCGGCATCTTTAACAGAAGCTCCACCGAACTTATAAACTAACATAGTCAATCATTATTTTTTGAAAAGCAAAGTTAGCAATATTCTCCGAACTGATTTTCAGCCATTGCATTTAACTTTTTAAAAGAATATTAAAAAAAACACAAATTAAAATGTATTTTTGCATCAAAGGAGGCTAAATCCATAGCGTTCTATTCAAATTCAATGCTTTAACATCATGAAAGGATACCGCATAACAACCCTCAATGAATTTATTATTAGGCGACAGGCCAATATTCCATATGCCAAAGGAGAGCTTTCAAGACTACTACACCACATTAATATTGCAGCAAAAATCGTTAATAAAAAGGTAAACAAAGCTGGTCTTGTTGATGTATTAGGTGAAGCCGGCAATAAGAATGTACAGGGAGAACATCAACAAAAGCTTGATGTATTTGCCGACATGCAATTTACTACAGCATTAAAAGACAGCGGAGAGTGCTGTGGAATAGCCAGCGAGGAGAATCAGGAAATTATTACCTTCGATGATGATCTTTCTAAAGATGGAAAATACATCGTTTGTATGGATCCACTTGATGGATCTTCAAATATTGATGTAAATGTTTCCATAGGCACTATTTTTAGTATCTACAAAAGACTTTCTCCAAGAGGTGAAAAACCGGTGGATGAAGATTTCTTGCAAGCAGGGAATAAGCAAATTGCTGCAGGATACATAATCTATGGAAGCTCAACAATGATGGTATATACAACAGGTCAGGGAGTAAATGGTTTTACGCTTGATTCAAGCATTGGAGAATTTTGCCTCTCTCATCCTAATATAACCACACCCGATTCAGGAAAAATTTATTCATTAAACGAGGGGAACTATTCCAAATTCTCGGAAGGTGTTAAAGATTATGTAAAATGGTGCAAACAAAAAGATAAAGCAACAAATAGACCCTATTCTGCACGATACATAGGGTCTCTGGTTGCCGATTTCCACAGAAACCTGTTAAAGGGTGGTGTTTTTATTTATCCTCAAACAGCCAGTGCTCCCCACGGTAAACTTCGTTTACTTTATGAATGCAACCCCATTGCATTTGTTGCTGAACAAGCAGGAGGACTAGCCAGTGATGGGAAAAGTAGAATAATGGATTTGAAACCGCAAAGCCTACACCAAAGGGTTCCTTTTTTTACGGGTAGCAAAAAAATGGTAAAACAGGCCATGTCGTTTTTGGAGAACGGCGAAAAATAACAATCCGTTTTCCACCACTGCAAATAAAAGATTCAGCTTTTGGAAGAGATAAGCCTTTTCAATTATTACAGCAATCATCTGCATCTTCAAAATCTACAAGATGCTATTGGGAAGAACGACAGCATAAAAATAAAAGTTGATAAGCTGGCTGGGTCATCACGATCTTTATTCATCCAATCGCTCTCCATTGAAACGGGCAAAGATGTAATATGCATCATGCCTGATAAAGAAACTGCAGCTTACCTGTTTAATGATCTGGAAAACCTACAAACCAGAAATCTCTATTTCTTTCCCACTTCATATAAACGTTCTATTTTATACGGGCAGGAAGATCCAACCAATCAAATAATGCGGACCGAAAGTCTGAATGCATTAGTCTCCGGAAAAAAATCACTAATCGTAAGCTATCCTGAAGCAATAGCTGAAAAAGTAGTTTCAAGAGAATATGTAAAGAAAAGCAGTTTGCAGATTCATAGAGGCGAAGAAATATCCATTGATTTTCTGCACGAGATTATGCAGGAATATGGCTTTCAACTGGTAGATTTTGTATTTGAACCGGGACAATACGCAATGAGAGGAAGTATCCTTGATATTTATTCATATTCAAACGACTTACCTTATCGTATCGATTTTTTTGGAGACGAGGTGGAAACCATACGAAGTTTTGATATAGAAAATCAATTGTCGATACATCAACTTGAAGAGGTTACGATATTACCCCAATTGCAAAATCCAGCAGAGGGAAAACAGGGCGCCGAAAAGATATCATTTTTCGACTTTTTAAATGAACGTCCTTTAATAATTGCAGAAGACAATGATTTTATAGCAGATAGTCTAGGGGAACTATATCTAAAAATTGAAGAGGAAAAAACTAACAGAGCAGATGGACTCATTATCTCAAGTTCCAGTTTTAAACAATCGTTATCCGAATCTATAAGCATAGAATTTGGTAGATTAACAAAAAACGAAGTTGGTGAAAGCTTCGTTTTCAATACCAGTCCACAACCCGCTTTTAATAAGAACTTTGAATTATTGTCGGAAAATATTTCGGAGTATCAGGAATTGGGCTATAAAACGCTAATTATCAGCAATAATTCTAAGCAAATTGAGCGTTTACAGGCTATTTTTGACGAAATTAGGCCCGGCTTAAAGATTGATACCTTAGAAGGAACAATACATGAAGGTTTTATCGAGCACGATTATCGATTGTGCTGCTATACTGATCATCAAATATTTGAACGGTATCATAAATTCCGATTAAAAGCAAGTTCGCAAAAAAAAGGCGCCCTCACCCTAAGAGAAATCAACCAACTTCATCCGGGAGATTATGTGGTACATATCGATCATGGAATTGGGAAATTCGGAGGGCTCGAGAAGATCACTATCAATGGGAAACAGCAGGAAGCCATAAAATTAGTTTACCGCGACAGGGATACTTTATATGTGAGTATTCATGCATTACATAAGATATCTAAATACAAGGGGAAGGATGCAGAGCCACCCAGAATCTATAAATTGGGCACCGGGGCCTGGCAAAACCTAAAGAAAAAAACAAAGCAGAAGGTTAAAGATATTGCAAAAGATCTGATTCATCTTTATGCCAAGAGAAAAGCGCAAGAAGGATTTGCTTATTCTGGCGACACCTATTTACAAAGAGAGCTGGAATCTTCCTTTATCTATGAAGACACACCCGATCAAAACACAACCACACAATTGGTAAAGGAAGATATGGAAAATTCTACTCCAATGGATCGACTGGTTTGTGGCGATGTAGGATTCGGGAAAACAGAAATTGCAGTTAGAGCAGCTTTTAAAGCAGTTACCGACAACAAGCAGGTGGCTTTATTGGTTCCAACTACAATCTTAGCCTTACAGCACTATAATACCTTCAAAGAGCGGTTGAAAGATTTCCCCTGCAGCATTGACTATATAAGTAGATTAAGAACTGCAAAATCACAAACTCAGATTAAGAAGAAATTGACAGAGGGGAAATTAGACATCCTAATTGGTACACATCGTTTAGTTGGTAAAGATTTAAAATTCAAAGATTTAGGACTCCTGATTGTTGATGAAGAACAAAAATTTGGAGTTTCGGTAAAAGAAAAATTAAAGAAACTCAAAGTTAATGTAGACACTCTTACCCTAACAGCTACACCGATACCCCGTACCTTGCAGTTTTCAATGATGGGGGCAAGAGATTTATCAATTATTAACACCCCTCCACCAAACAGGTATCCAATTGTAACAGAACTGCACTCTTTTAATGAGGATATTATTAAAGAGGCCATAGACTATGAGTTTCAAAGAAACGGACAGGTCTTCTTCATTAATAATAGAATCCAAAATATAGAAGAAATTGCTTCGCTTGTGCGAAGAATTCATCCTGAGGTAAGGGTTGTTGTCGCACATGGACAAATGGAAGGTCCCAAATTGGAAAAAATTATGATGGACTTTATCAATTATGAATATGATGTACTAATTGCCACTACCATTATTGAATCGGGGTTGGATATTCCCAACACAAATACCATTATTATTAATGATGCGCATCATTTTGGACTGAGCGATTTGCATCAGTTGAGAGGAAGAGTTGGACGATCAAACAGGAAAGCCTTTTGCTATTTACTGGCTCCTCCAACAAGCCATATGACCCCGGAAGCAAGAAGAAGGTTAAAAGCCATAGAAGAGTTTTCTGAGTTAGGCAGCGGCTTCAATATTGCCATGCAAGATCTTGATATAAGAGGCGCAGGGAATCTACTCGGTGCTGAGCAAAGTGGATTTATAACCGACATCGGGTTTGAAACCTACCAGAGAATTCTGGATGAAGCAATGCAGGAACTCAAGGAACATGAATTTAAAGAATTGTATCAGGAAGAAAAAAAGAAAGAGGAATACCGAAAAATTCAACGACAACAATTTCTTAAAGATGCTATCATAGATACAGATCTGGAACTCCTCTTCCCTGAAGATTATATTTCGAATATTTCCGAACGAATACGCTTGTACCGTATTCTCGATAATATCAAAAGCGAAGATGAATTGATAGCCTTCGAAAACGAATTGAAAGATCGATTTGGAAAAATCCCGGAACCATCAATCGAATTAATGAATGTAGTAAGAGTTAGATGGTTATGCATTAACCTGGGATTTGAAAAGCTTATTCTCAAACAGAATAAACTGGTACTTCATTTCATTTCTGATCAAGAGTCCCCATACTATCAATCCGAAATCTTCGTTACTATTCTCAAAAAGGTACAGGAAAAAAGCCGTTATTATCAAATGAAAGAAAGCAAAGATAAATTACGATTAGTCATCAGCAATGTAAAAAGCATCAATCAGGCTCTGTCCATATTACAACAATTTACAATTTCCAAACCACCAAAAATTGCACAGGAAATGCAGAATCACTAATTTTGCACTGATATACAACAACTTAACAAGAGACATTGAAATCAATCGCAATTGACATAGGAAACACACACACAAAATATGCTGTGTTCGAAAACAAAAAGCTTATCCAAACTTACATGGTGGATCAATTGGATGCTGATACAATACATTATATGCAGGAAAACCACCAGGCTGAAGCTGTAATATTAAGCTCAGTTGTGAAAGTTGAAGAAAGCACTCTGAATCAATTTAAAGAAAAGTTTGATCTTTTTCTGGAGTTATCTCATTCGTTAAAACTTCCGTTCACTAGCATATACACAACTCCTGAAACATTGGGAAAAGACAGAATTGCAACAATTGCAGGTGGTCTGACTTTATTTCCAGGTCAAAATCTTCTAATAATTGATGCGGGCACTGCAATTACTTATGATCTGCTAACATCAAAAAACATGCACGAGGGAGGAACTATTTCCCCAGGATTGTTGATGCGTTTTAAAGCACTAAATGCTTTTACGAATAAATTACCCCTAATTCATAGTAGGGAAAACACCCCTTTAATGGGTCTTAGTACAGAAGAAGCTATTCGATCAGGGGTGCAGGAAGGGATGAAATTTGAAATTGATGGATACATTAAACGACTTAACAGGAAGTATCCCGGACTAAAAGTAATTTTAACAGGAGGAGATGCTAATTTCTTTGA
>CAYVSF010000127.1:0-7568 GCA_964453775.1 uncultured Bacteroidales bacterium | reverse complement strand
TAATAAAATAAATGGTTTATAAATGGTGAGTTTCATATTATCCACATAAAAATAGTCTCTGAAAATACGCCAACCGTCTTTGTAAATTTGGTTCCACTCTTTCCTGGGATCTATTTTCATTTCAAGATCTGCTAAATCGAGTTGACCTGCTCCTGCTTCCTGATTCGGTTGCAGCCCCGTAATTCCATAACCATCCCTACTTCTGTAGAGTACTTTATTTCCATCGGAAGAGAGCATAGCCTGGAATACATTTTTAACAATCAACTGGTCCTTCTTATCAGCAATATGATAAAAATGTAAACCATCATTACCCAGATACAGCAAACCGTCTTCCACCGGAATCAAATTTCTGTAATTACCTGTGGAAAGCGGCAATGCCGTAATTCTATGATTGATATTTTCAGGTTCAATTTTTACATTAATTTCCTTATCTGTATTATTTCCATTCTTATCGATTTCTCCATTCACTTTCTCCTCATCGTTTTTAACCGGGAATAACCTGGAGCTTTCATTCGTTAATGCCATGGCATAAATACGCGTGGCATTGTTGTAGAGATAATCAAATTCGAAAGATGAGAATTCCAGGTTAAAATCGCGGTTGGAAAGGAAATACATGTATTCACCATTCTTTGAAAACACAGGATTAAAATCATTGAAAGTATCATCCGTTAATTTATAGCTTTCATCTTTTTCAATATTATAAACCCAAACTGCACTCTGCTCGTTATCCCCTTCTTTGGTATAGGTAATCCATCGGGAATCGGGTGAAACACTATAATTTCTGATTTCAGAGCTCACTGCTTTATCTATTATCTTCTCTTCTTTTGTTTGTGTATTTAAAAGTTTAAGATGCAGCGTCCTGTCTGAATAGATCAAATATTTACTATCCGGGGTCCAAGCCGGATCGTATTTCCATGCAGAAGATCCTGAAGTGACCTGTACCGGTTTTGCATCTTTTTTATTCTCAAGCAAGTATATTTCATACTCGCCAGTAGCATCAGAAATATAGCTAATGTATTTTCGATTCGGCGACCATTGCGGATAGATTTCACGGATGCCCTGCGTTTTTGTTAGATTCTCTGTAATTCCCTGTTCTGCAGGTACTGAAAAGATATCACCCCTGGCATCAAAGAGTGCTCTTTTCCCGGTTGGAGAAATGGCGTAGCTATGAATATCATCATCTACTTTTTCATAATAGGGCAATATATTCGGATTATCAAAATTGATTTGTACATTGATTTGGTTTTTTGCTCCACTCTCCAGGTCTAAAGTATAAATGTAACCTCCATTCTCATAAACCAATTTTCCTCCACTTCCCGATGGCCACATCACGTCAAAACGGCTATGATTTGTAATTTGCTCAATATTCCCGTTTTCTGTATTATAGCTATAGATATTTAATGTTAAATCCCTGTCTGAGGCAAAGAAAATTTTATTTCCATACCAAACGGGAATTTGATCGGTACCTGCAAAATCTGTAATTTGTTCCGAAAAATCATTTTCCAGGTCATAAATCCATAAATCGGCTGCTCTTCCACCTTTGTATCTTTTCCATGTTCTAAATTCGCGACTAATGGGAGCAAAACAAAGCTTGCCGGCATCAGGCGAAAATACACCAAATCCTCCCTCAGTAATTTGCAGGGGTTCTTCAAGTCCTCCATCAATCGAAACAAGATAAAATTTACCGTTTCGTTGTCCAAATGGGGTTCTGTTTGCCCGAAAAAGTATTTGCTTACTATCCGGGGTCCAATCGAGCACCACATTATCAAAGCCGCCACGCGGGGGCATCATTCCCACATCATTATAATAGGTGAGTTGTTTTGGCGTTCCTCCCTCAGCAGGCATTACATATACCTGTCTGGTTCCGGAGTACTCGGCAGAAAAAGCAATCCACTGTCCATCAGGAGAAATTTTTGGAAACAGTTCCAGTCCTTTATGGGAAGTTAACCTCTTGGCTTCACCTCCAGTGGCATTTACACTCCAAATATCTCCAGCATAAACAAATGCAACTTTTCCTCCGTTAATATCAGGAAAACGTAAAAGTCGCGTGCCTTCTTCTGCTTTTGCCTGGATACCTATTAAAACAATAGCCAGAACCAAAAAAAACGATTGAATTCTATTTTTTTGCATATCAGATTATTTTTGTGGTTTTTATTTAGACCCTAAATATAGAAATTCGATTAAAGACCTATTCATTTTTTTCTATGATTCATTTATTCGAAGTTTCATATTAAAGAAATAAATAAATTTTCTGGTAATATTTATGCTGCTATTAGCATGGAATAAAAAATATTAATAAACTTGTAAGTTAGAAGCACGACACACACACAACAAGCAAATGTCTATGGTTCAACAATCTAAGCCCAGGGTAATAAAAAACTATGAAAAACTGGACAAAGCTATTAAGGAGCAGATAAAAATTGTCTATCCTTATGGCTTTTCAGAATACCTGATAACCTTCACCAACAAGGATGGTAAACTGGTAAGTGCTTTGCCCTTCGAAACAGATGAAAAATACTACCTTGTAAAAATGACGGAATACGAAGCAGAGCAAATTATTGATGAGGATGATGATTTTGACAGCTCTGGTCAGCTAAAAGATGAAGTTAAGGAAGATTACGAAGACAAATATGCAGATTTGGATTACCTGTCCGGGCAACTTCAGGACGATGAGGAAAACTAATATTAATCAATTTTCTTGAACATGAATTTCAAATTTTCCAGAAAAGATCACGAACTTCCACCTGCCATCGAAAAATGGGATTGGAAATATCACCACATGGGCATACCCACCAAAGAAAAACAAGCCAATGAGAAGCATATTCCGCATTTAGGAATGCATGTAAGTGGTTTTCCGGAAAGCCCATTTGGTATCGAATGGATGCGGTTTGATAAAGACAGCCCTATTCATCCGCTTATTCAGGAAAAGCCCCATCTGGCATTTGTAGTAAACGATCTTGACAGGGAATTAAAAAAGTTTGAAGTACTTACCCCTCCTGGTGAACCTTCAGATGGAGTGCGCGTGGCCATGATAAAATTTCAGAATCTGCCTGTTGAATTAATGGAATTTACAAAGGAATACTTATAAATTAACTATCTCCTAAATTATTATTGGATCCTGCCTAATTTATAGGTAGTAATGCGTGATTAGTTGATCTATTTGTTTGAATTTAAAAGGAATTTGCACTATTTTTATTGGGACTAAAACCTGATCTATCATGAGCGATCTTCTGATCTTCATTCTTTTCGTAGTCCTTTTTATACTACCACTCTCTATCTTTGTAAACTGGTCCCGGTATAAAAAGACCATTGTATTCAAAACCGCTTTTGCCATTCTTTCAGCCAGCCTCCTGGTTGCCATTATTTCTTTTATGGTGGGGTATTATGGCATAAAAAATTTATGGTGGTACATACCTGTTGGTTATTTGGCTTTATTTATAGGAAATTTAACTACCAGAAAATTTGTTCAGCATCCTATAAAAAATACCACAAAAATTCTGGATAAAATAAAAGCAGGTGATCTATCTGTTAATATCCCACAAAAAAACAAGCACGAAAATGATGAAATTGGTATCATGAATATTTCCTTCCAGGAAATGGTGGATAATTTAAGAGAAACCGCTGAATTCGCGAGACAAATTGGAGAAGGAAATTTCGGGCATCAGATAACCTCCTTGAGTGAAAAAGATGAACTTCGCATAGCACTCGTCGAGATGAGAGATAAACTCAAGAAAGCCTCAGAACTTCAAGAAAGACAAAGAAAGGGAGAAAAAAAACGACAATGGGCGAATGAAGGGGTAACTAAAGTAAATGAACTCTTAAGACAACAGGAAGACCTTGAGGAGCTTGCCTATAAAACTATTTCATTCCTAATAAATTACCTGGGTGCAAACCAGGGAGGAATATTTGTACGGGAAGAGGAAAACAGAACCATTCAATACGATTTAAAAGCCTGTTATGCTTATGACAGGCGCAAGTTCCTGAACAAATCTTTTGAACCTGGTGAAGGTTTACTTGGCACCTGTGCCCTGGAAAAAGAAACCATCCAACTTACAGAAATTCCTGATAACTACATCCAAATATCCAGTGGTTTGGGTGAAGCCAATCCCAACTATATTGCAATTGTACCCATGAAGCTCGAAGAAGAAGTTTTGGGCATCATGGAAATCGCATCCTTTACAGCTCTAGAGGATTATCAAATTGAGTTTCTGGAGCAAGTTTCCTTAACGATTGCCAGTTCATTAAATATGACACGTACCAATAAAAGAACATCAGCATTGCTGGAAAGAACCCAGCAACAAGCCGAAGAGATGTCTGCCCAGGAAGAAGAGATGCGACAAAATATGGAAGAACTGCAGGCTACCCAGGAAGAATCATCAAGAAAAGCGGCCGAATTTGAAGAACAATTGGATGTTATTACATCAGAACTGGAAGAAGCTGAAAAAAGAGAAGATAAGCTCAAATTTGAATTAAATCGATCAAAAAAGATAATCAGAAAATTAGAACAAGAACTTAAGAAATAGTGTTAAATTCGCATTAAATATCTGTATTTTAATATTTTATATTTAAATTAAAGAAACCAGTCCCAGCTAGGTTGCATTAAGCCACAGCGAGTTCTATCTTATTTAGAACAAGCCAAATAACCCACCATATCGCAGTTTCGGTTTTGATAAGTAATCAGCTTTTTATAACTTTGCACTTCATGAAAGAACCGGGGAATCTACATTCTTTTTATCGTACCTTATGGGATCCAATATTAATTTATAGGAATCCCTATGACAGGTTATCCCCGCTTTTAGTTTTCTAAGCCGTATACGGTTTTTTTCTTATTGTCTAACCATTTAAAATCATTTCATTTTATGAAGAAGATTTATTCATTGCTAATTTTGGCACTAATTTTACCACTTACACAACTAAATGCACAAGAAGAAAAAGAAGAAGGGTTTACTTTTGGTGGAGCTGTGCGCTACAATTTACTAAGCACAAATTATGAAGGACAAAGTTCTTCTCCACTCAATACAGGATTTACATGGGATACATGGCGTCTTAATGTTGACGGTAGCTATGCAGGCGTAGATTTAAGCTTCGAATATCGCTGGTATCCTACTTTTGGTACCCATTTTATCCACCACGGATTTTTAGGGTACAGTTTCAGCGATAACATTTACATGGAATTGGGTGTTACCCAGGTACCTTTTGGTATTACAACTTACGCCAGTCACTCCTGGTGGTTCCAGGGACCTTATTATGTAGGTTTGGAAGATGACTATGACATGGGTGTGAATTTTGATTTTACGCCAAGTGACAAGCTAAAACTATCTGTTGCCTATTTCCGTCAGGCAGAACCAGAAGGACCCTATCTTGATTTTGGTCTGGGCAGATATAATGTTACATTTGGGAATGCCGGACCCGGGAGATACAGCTATGATATCACCCCAGGTTCAGGAGGTATTTATAATGAAACTACCGAAACTGTAGATATGGTAGACGCAAATATTCGTGAAATAAACCAGTTTAATGTTCGCCTTGCTTATTCATTGAATGAGAGCTGGGAAATTGGAGCATCAGGCCAGTTTGGTGGAAACTACAATGCCGTGCAGGATGAATACGACATGTCAACGGCTTTAGCTGGACACCTGGTAGGAAATTTTGGCAACTTCAACCTAAAAACAGAATATGTATATTACAACTACAAGGCACAAAGTGACGTTGGAGAAGCACTGGACATTGTACAAATGGGTGCGTATGGCTCTGCTTACAATGTAGCCTCGGAAGCCAGCATGTATGTTGCAGGTCTGGCCTACTCAATTGATGTGGACTGGGGGCCTATCTCGAATATTCAACCTTATGTTGATTACACTTATGTTGATAAAGCCAATGAAAATTTTTACAATACACAACATTTAATTCCAGGCTTTTTGATTACAGCTGGAAAAATCTATACCTATGTGGACTATGCAATGGGTAAAAACCAGCCCTGGTTAACCAATAGTTTTGGTACAGGATTAGGACAGGGACTTGAAGATCCTGCTTGGAACAGCAGACTTAACATCAACATTGGTTACTATTTTTAATTGAATAAACCATGAACGAAACAAAAATTAAGGTTGAAGACTTAACTCTCATTTTTGGTAATGACAAAAAGCGTGCTTTAAGACTGGCTAAGGAAGAAAAATCGAAAGATGAGATCCTTGCAGAAACGAAATGTACGCTTGCCGTAAACAGTGCCAGCTTTGAGGTTAAAAAGGGTGAAGTCTTTGTTATTATGGGCTTATCCGGTAGTGGAAAGTCAACCTTACTGCGTTGCATCAACCGGCTTATTAATCCCACTACAGGCAGTATTACGATTAATGATATCAACATTACTGCCCTGGATGAAAAAGCCCTGTTAGAAACAAGGCGCAAACAACTGAGAATGGTTTTCCAAAATTTTGGACTCCTGCCACATAGAACGGTTGCAGAAAATGTTGCCTTTGGACTCGAGATCCAAAAAATGGATAAAGTTGTCCGCCTGGAAAAAGCCATGAAATCGCTGGAAGTAGTTGGCCTTAAAGGCTATGAAGACATGTATCCGGCAGAATTATCCGGAGGTATGCAACAGCGTGTGGGATTGGCAAGAGCCCTTGCCAATGACTCCGAGGTGCTGCTCATGGACGAAGCCTTTTCAGCCCTGGACCCCTTAATTCGTAATCAGATGCAGGATGAACTGCTAGAACTGCAGGGAAAAATGCACAAAACCATTGTTTTTATTACGCACGACCTGGACGAAGCCATTAAATTGGGTGACAGGATAGCAATTATGAAAGATGGTAAGATTGTGCAAATAGGAACATCAGAAGAAATCCTTACGAATCCTGCCGATGACTATGTAAAGTCTTTTGTCGAAAAAGTAGACAGAAAATCAATTATTACGGCAGAGTCGCTGATGTTCGATAAACCTACCATCGTAAGATATGGTAAAGACGGACCAGAAGTTATCATTCGCAGAATGCGCGAAACCGGACTTACCGTGCTTCCCGTGGTAGAAAATGGCAAATACTTCAAAGGTATGATAGAACTTGGTGCCCTGGTACAATCCATACGCAACGGAGATAAAGACATCGAGAAATCTATACTCTATAGCGAAGTGGTACCAAGCGTTTATAAAGACTATACCGTAGAACAAATGCTCCCTCTCATCACCAATAGTAATCTTCCTTTACCAGTGGTAGACGAAGAAAACAAGCTATTGGGCATTGTGCTTCAGGCTTCGATTATAATTGAATCGACCGGAATAAAGCAGAAGGAAATTCATGAACAAATCACAAAAGCCAAGACATTATGATTGAAGTAGGAAAATATATTGAAAGTTTCATTACCTGGCTTACCGATAATTTTTCCGCAGTTTTCGATTTCATAAAGACTGTGGTTGAAGGTGTAGTTGGTGGTTTAGAAGTCGCCCTTCTCTTTGTTCCCTTTTATATTATTATCATTTTACTGGGCGCTCTTGCATGGTGGAAAGCCGGAAAGGGAGTTGCTATATTTACAGTAATTGGTTTGTTTTTCATCTGGGGGATGGGCTTCTGGGA
>CAYVSF010000126.1:1847-7569 GCA_964453775.1 uncultured Bacteroidales bacterium | reverse complement strand
ACTCCCCTTTTCCTGGGACAGGAATTCTCGGGATAGGCTTCGCAAATAAAGCGTGGATTAAAAGCGCTGGGAAACACCCTTCCTCACCTGTCAGAATTGGCTCTAGGAGGAACAGCTGTAGGTACAGGACTCAATGCACCCAAAAATTATGATAAAAAAGTGGCCGAAGTAATTGCCGAATTAACCGGCCTGCCCTTTGTAACAGCAGAAAATAAATTTGAAGCCCTGGCTGCACACGATGCCATTGTAGCATCGCATGGTGCCCTGAAAACCGTCGCAGCCAGTCTGATGAAAATAGCCAATGACATTCGATTACTGGGCAGTGGCCCCCGCTCTGGAATTGGTGAATTGCAATTACCGGCTAATGAACCTGGATCTTCCATAATGCCTGGAAAAGTTAATCCCACCCAACCTGAAGCGTTAAGCATGGTTTGTGCCCAGGTAATGGGGAATGATGTCGCCATCAACATTGGAGGTTCCAACGGGCATCTAGAGCTCAATGTCTTCAAACCTATGATAATTGCCAATTTTCTGGAGTCGGCAAAGCTACTTGCAGATGCCGTAAACTCGTTTCGAACCAAATCGCTTTCGGGGATTGTGCCTAACGAAAAAAAAATCAAATCGCATTTAAACAACAGTTTAATGCTGGTAACCGCTCTGAATAATCATATTGGTTATGAAAAGGCTGCAGAGATAGCAAAAAAAGCCCACGCAGAAAATCTTACACTTAAAGAAGCAGCCTTACAAAGTGGATATGTTAAAGAACAAGATTTTGACACCTGGGTGGATCCAGCTAAAATGACCGGCAACAGCTAGCAGTTAACATGCTGACATTCAGGGCCTAAAGAGGCTGACTTTCTGGATTCACAAAAATAATCCAGAGATAGAATTGGTTTCCAGTATTCTGAGAAGGAAAATCTGCTAAAAATCATGATTTTTACCCTGCTTTTTCTGGGTAAAGTGTGTAATTTTGCACAAACTTAAATCAACAATAAAGTTGTTATGGCAGAAAAGACAGACAATAAAAAACTGTTCGAAGATTTTCCTCCGGTTTCGAGCGAAGACTGGAGAGCAAAAATCGAGAAGGACCTGAAAGGGACCGATTTCGAGAGAAAACTGGTTTGGAGAACCCAGGAAGGATTTTCTGTGCAGCCCTTCTATCGTTCTGAAGATCTGGATAAACTATCGCATTTGGATGTGCTTCCGGGAGAATTTCCCTACGTACGTTCCAAAAAAACCAGCGATAATTCCTGGCACATTCGCCAGGATATTGATGCCAGAGAAAATGTGGAAGCGGCCAACAAAAAGGCTCTGGATGTTTTAATGAAAGGAGCCACTTCTCTTGGATTCATCCTCAATGAAGAAAAAAACTATACCAAAGAGGATATTCAAAAACTTCTGGAAAACGTTTTCTGCGAAAGCATAGAAACCAATTTCCTGAGTTGCAAATCCTCGCCTGAAATTCTAAAATACTTTCTTGAACTGTTAAAGGATAACAACCGCAACCTGCAAAAAGTGGAAGGTTCTGTGGATTACGACCCCATTGGAAACCTTACCCTAACAGGAAATTTTTATGACAATGATGAAGCCAAAAGTATTGAAGAAGCCCGCCAAATGATTTTAAATTCGGAGGCACTTCCGAATTTCCGCCTAATTGCAGTTAACGGCAAGCATTTCAACAATGCTGGAGCCACAGCAGTAGAAGAACTTGCTTTTAGTTTGGCCACTGCGAATGAATACCTTTCCAAATTAACCGATCGCGGTCTGGCTATTCTGGATGTTGCTCCAAGAATCAAATTCAACTTTGGAATTGGCTCCAACTATTTCATGGAAATTGCTAAATTCCGTGCTGCCAGATTATTATGGGCACTACTTATAGAACAGTACCACCCCAATAAAAAGGAGACAGCACAAATCCATATGCATGCCGAAACTTCGATGTGGAACAAAACGCTTTATGATCCTTATGTAAACATGCTGCGTACCACCACTGAAGGAATGTCTGCAACCGTAGCAGGAATTGATTCCATGGCGATTAATCCTTTTGACAGGAGTTACCAGACACCGAATAAATTCTCGGAAAGGATTGCCAGAAATCAGCAATTGATCTTAAAAGAAGAAGCACATTTCGATAAAGTAATCGACCCCGCGGGAGGTTCTTATTACATTGAAGAACTTACCGATGCGATTGCCGAACATGCCTGGAACCTATTCAGGGAAATAGAAAAAAAAGGCGGATATATCGAGGCATTCAAAGAAGGGTTTATCCAGGAGAGAATAAAGGAAACCACTCAGAAAAGAGATATAGCCATTGCAACGCGCAAAGAAAGCCTGCTTGGAACCAATCAGTTTCCTAACAATAACGAGGTGGCCGACAAGTTTGTGAGCTTCGATATCATAAAATCTTCGAAACCTGATACCAGCAATGCCATTGCTGAGCCCATCAAATTGTATCGTGGGGCTGAAGCCTTTGAAGTGATGCGCCTGAAAACAGATCGTTCGGACAAGCGACCTTTGGTTTTCATGCTTACCATTGGTAACCTGGCCATGCGTAAAGCCCGTGCGCAATTTTCGAGCAGCTTCTTTGCTTGTGCAGGCTTTGAAATCAAAGACAACCTTGGTTTTGAGAGCGTAGAAGAAGGTGTAAAAGCAGCTAAAAAAGCCGACGCTGATATCGTTGTTGTTTGTAGTTCGGACGATGAGTATGCAGAGTATGCCCCTGCAGCTTACGAAGAGCTTAAAGGCAAGGCTATTGTAGTAGTTGCCGGATATCCCAAAGCTATCGTTGATGAATTAAAAGCAAAGGATGTCCAACACTTCATTCATATGAAATCAAATGTTCTGGAGGAACTCAAAGGCTTTCAGAAAGAATTAGGAATTGAATAGTTATTGAATAGAAAAACACAGGATATATGCGACCAAAATTAAATAACGTTGATTTCCGTTCGGTAAAGTCTGAAAAGCATTCGGCCAAAGAATGGGAACAAAAGCACAATATAAAAAAGGACTGGGAAACGCCTGAGAAGATCCCGGTAAAAAGAGCATACAGTCAGGCAGATTTGGAAAATCTTGAGCACCTCAACTATGCTGCAGGATTACCACCTTTCTTAAGAGGTCCATACTCGGCAATGTATGCCATGCGACCATGGACCATCCGCCAGTATGCCGGTTTCTCCACAGCAGAGGAATCTAATGCATTCTACCGAAGAAACCTGGCTGCGGGCCAGAAAGGCCTTTCGGTAGCTTTCGACCTTGCCACGCACCGCGGTTACGATTCAGACCATCCACGTGTACTAGGCGACGTGGGAAAAGCCGGGGTAGCAGTAGATTCCATACTGGACATGAAAGTGCTGTTCGACCAAATTCCACTGGATAAAATGTCGGTTTCCATGACCATGAACGGTGCTGTTTTGCCTATTATGGCTTTCTACATTGTTGCAGGATTGGAACAGGGAGTAAAGCTGGAAGAACTCAGTGGTACCATTCAGAATGATATCCTAAAGGAATTCATGGTGCGTAACACCTATATCTATCCACCGGAATTCTCCATGAAAATTATTGCTGATATTTTTGAGTACACCTCCAAAAATATGCCGCGTTTTAATTCGATTTCTATTTCCGGATACCACATGCAGGAAGCCGGAGCGACTAATGATATCGAGCTGGGCTATACCCTGGCCGACGGACTGGAGTATTTGCGCGCAGGAATTGATGCCGGCATGGACATCGACTCCTTTGCACCAAGATTATCCTTCTTCTGGGCTATTGGAATGAACCATTTCATGGAAATTGCCAAGATGCGCGCAGCAAGGATGCTTTGGGCAAAGATTGTGAAGCAGTTCAATCCCAAGAATCCCAAATCCATGGCATTGCGTACGCACTCGCAAACATCCGGCTGGAGCTTGCAGGAGCAGGATCCTTTCAACAACGTAGCCCGAACTTGTGTTGAAGCCATGGGTGCGGCACTTGGACATACCCAGTCGCTGCACACCAATGCCCTGGATGAAGCCATCGCATTGCCAACAGATTTTTCTGCCCGTATTGCTAGGAATACACAGCTATACATCCAGCAGGAAACAGAGATTTGCAGAGCAGTTGATCCATGGGCCGGTTCATACTATGTGGAGAACCTTACAAAAGAGATTGCCGATAAAGCCTGGGCACACATCCAGGAAATTGAAAAGCTGGGTGGAATGGCTAAAGCCATTGAAAGTGGAATTCCCAAAATGCGTATCGAAGAAGCTGCAGCAAGAAAGCAGGCAAGAATTGATACCGGAAAAGATGTGATCGTTGGAACCAATCGCTATCGCCTTGAGAAGGAAGATCCCATCGAAATCCTTGAGGTGGACAATACTGCTGTTCGGAATTCGCAGATAGAACGCCTTAAAAAGTTACGTGAAGAACGCGATGAGGCTGCTGTGAAGAAATCTCTGGATACCCTTACCGAGTGTGTAAAAACAGGCAAGGGGAATTTATTGGAACTCTCTGTTGAAGCAGCCAAAAACCGGGCTACTTTAGGGGAAATTTCAGAAGCATGTGAAAAAGTTGTAGGAAGATATAAAGCCGTGATACGATCAATTTCAGGAGTGTACAACTCAGAATCGAAAGACGACAGCAACTACCAAAAAGCCAGAGACCTGGCAAAGGAGTTTGCAAAAAAAGAAGGTCGTCAGCCAAGAATTATGATAGCAAAAATGGGCCAGGACGGTCACGACCGCGGAGCCAAAGTTGTTGCCACAGGATACGCTGATATTGGCTTCGATGTGGACATTGGACCACTGTTCCAGACCCCGGAGGAAGCTGCAAAACAAGCTGTAGAAAACGACGTACACATTCTTGGCGTTTCCAGCCTGGCAGCAGGGCACAAAACCCTGGTACCCGAAGTTATTGCCGAATTGAAAAAGCTGGGACGCGAGGATATCATGGTGATTGCTGGAGGTGTAATTCCTACCCAGGATTATCAGTTCCTATATGATGCAGGCGTGATTGCTGTATTCGGCCCCGGAACATCCATCCCGAAAGCAGCCATCCAAATGCTTGAAATCCTCTTGGAAACAGAATAAATAATAAATCCTTAAATACGATAAAAGATCCTGAGTCGTTCTCAGGATCTTTTTTTTGCAAAAATCTCAATTCTATATTAGAAGTAAACGTTTCAGCACAAACAGCTTAAAGATTTGTGTCCTTTACCCCAGTAAATATTGTATCTGTTTTTTTTGTACTTTTAAAGTAGAAAAACATCAGGCTATGGTTAAAAAAACGCTTCTCCTTATTCTTACAGGCTTTTTCGGATTTTCATTGCATGCTCAAATGCCTTCATCCCCCATCCAATCAATGCGCTGGGAGCGTGATTACAAGCTTTACCTCGAGCTGGACAATGATTCGAACTATGTCATGGATATTAAGGAGCTTCATCACAGCGCTCCTTCCATGGAAAGAGGGAACAGAGACTACACCTACTACCCGGTACGCCTGGGCGAAGAGTTTGTAAACCAACTAAAAACCCAGCAATTCGCACCCGACACAAGCAAAAATGACTCTGTTCCGGTAGCAGAAAACACACTTTGGAGCGCCATTCATTATTCTATTGGCGGAGGCTGGGTCCATTTCATTAATACCCTCCATTACAGTCTGGAAAAAGGCGCTTTAGATATTGCAGCGCCCTTGATGAAGCGCCCCGAATCGAAGTGGAAGCCCAATCCGGTTACAGAATCCTATAAGC
>CAYVSF010000126.1:0-1837 GCA_964453775.1 uncultured Bacteroidales bacterium | reverse complement strand
ACCAGAAAATGGGATTATTATGTTCCCATAAATCATCGCATGGCCCTCAAAGAATACAAAATCAGGAAAGAAGAAGGCAGTTTAGGAGATTTACAGGATGTCCCTGAAGAGTTTATTCAACTTTTCCTGGAGACTTCCCCTTATAGATACCGCAAAATGAGGGACAATGGCAATCGGAAGCAATTGGCAAAAATCGACCTGGTAAAGCTTTTGTTAGGAGCAAAATATTTAGGAAAAACACAAATCAAATACATTAAGGGAATGGTGCTAAAATCCTTTAATGAATATTCGGAAAACCAGCTCCCGTCTGTTATTATCATGGACAATTACAAGGCAGCAGTTGCAATGCGTCTCAACACCAATGGATATGAGGTAGAAAAAATTGTTTTTGCCAATCAAAAGAACATGTCCGATATGGAAATTGAAAGTAAAACAGCCCGTATTAAAGGACTCATCGATCACATCAACCAGGTAAATAAAGAGATGTTTGAACGAAAGTTAGGCAATTACTACAGCAATTAAGGCTTGTTCTTGTCCCAGTCAAAACGATAATAGATCGTATATGTAGCAGCCATATTTATATTTTCTGCTCCTTTCCCAAAACCGGGAATATCATATGGAATAAGGTTATTCCCTCTTTCGCCGGTAGCGAAGATCTTCAAACGAGCACTCCAGCCGAAATAAAGATTGTCCACAATCTCCGAGCGTATCCCCAGCACCACGTCTACCCACAAGGCATTTCCTCTTATCGCTTCAATACTTGTAGTGTATTCACCCCACAAGGGATCCGAAAAGCTAATATTTTCTGCGTGATGCCTGTAGTTTGAATACCCTAATCTTAATCCAACACCAAAAAAATCACGTTTATTTTGATTTAACATGTTCTTATCAAAACCAAGTTCCAAATATTCACCCTTTGATTTATAAGTGTAAGACTCTTGCTTTAGATCGATGGAAGAATATCCCGGTTCCAGGACTACAAAATAATCCTCCCCCAGGTTGAATAGAAGCGAACCACTATATGCTGTCCTCTCGGGTTTAAGCACATGATCGGCAAAACGATGTGCATCTACACCCACCAATACACCCTGCCAGTTCAACTGCTTCAAAAACTGAGCATTGAGCTGAGAAGCCATCAATAGTAAAATCAGGCTAAAGGTATATTTTAAGATCTTCCTGTTCATCATTGGTTACTTCACGGGAAACCCATTGTAGAGAATCAATATTATTACCAGTATAGCTCAATTCAAGATTCGAAAAGAAGGGGACAAAACCGCAAGCTGTTGAAAGCAAAACCAACTCCGTATCATATCTAACAGTAAGTTTTTCTGCCTCACCTGCCCTGATAAATATAAAAACACTGGAATCTCTTTCCGGGGAAAGGGGAATTCCAAACTTTCCATTTCCATCCGTGTTCTTGTACCAAATGGTATCCGTCCAACTGGCATTCGTCACAGCGATTAAATTTCTTATGGAATCTACATTTAAAGACTCATCCCCTACATACAAGCCCAGTTGTAGATCGGTATTCGTCGAAAAGCTGCACCGCTCATCCTCGCATGACAGTGAAAGTAGCAACATCACACCAAATACCCACAAATACTTCCTCATTTTATTAGGCTTCCAGTGCATTAAGAAAAAGTTTTAAGCTCAAAATTCTTACCATCAAACACTCCGTAGCTGAAATGCGTAAGCCAATCACCAAGATTAATAATAGATGAGCCATTTATTTCAACATTCATTGGCAAATGACGATGCCCAAAAACAAAGTAATCCTTATGTTGTTTTTTCAGATACTCCCGGGCATACAACACCAGCCATTCTTTATCCTCGCCCT
>CAYVSF010000125.1:0-7575 GCA_964453775.1 uncultured Bacteroidales bacterium | reverse complement strand
TCCGGTCATTCCGGTGACCGTCACCAAACTCCCGTCATTCCGGCAATCTTTTAGCCGGAATCCAGTTAAATGATCACATAATAAAAATTCTTCCAATCCCAATTCATTCTCTCAATCAAAATGCATTTTCCAATCGGTACATCTCTTACAAAATAAACATAATTGACAAATACACATTTCGCACTAGTCTCTCCGGCAGGATCTCCTTTTATTTGAATCTGCTCACCCTTTTTTAGCTCTACAGGCAAATCTGACTTTACAGTTCGTACCTCCGGCCCTTTTGTATCCAATAGCAGCGCTATTTTATCCGAAACCTGACGTACATCATCGATGACTTTCAAGGAATCGGCAGGTGTTTGGTGCGCGGTATTCATACGCACAACATTCATTCCTTCATTGAACAACTCTCTAATAAAATCGGGAGTACATGTTTTATCCGATATGGTAGCGACTATTTTTGTCTTTTTCATGTGATATAATTTTTGCAGATTTTTTATGTTTTGCCTCAAAAATAGCTTGACCTACTATAGATCGCTTTGTAAAATAAAACGCAATGCTTCTATTCCAAGCCTGTAGCTATCCATGCCAAATCCCATGATACTTCCTGCGCATTTGGGAGCAATTAAAGAGGTATGGCGAAAGGATTCCCGCTTCATAATATTGGAAATATGCACCTCTACAACAGGTATTTCAATGGCTGCAATCGCATCGGCAAGGGCCACTGAGGTATGCGTGTATCCTCCGGCATTAAGGATCGCTCCATCGCTCTTACCGGATTGTTCGTGCAGCTTATTGATGAGTTCTCCCTCAACATTGCTTTGAAAATAGCTAAATTCAATATCCTGGAACAAATCTTTAAGGATTTTCAGGTAGCTCTCAAAAGCCATATTGCCATAAATATCTTTTTCCCGTTTGCCTAATAAATTAAGGTTCGGACCGTTTATAATTTGGATTTTCATAATTCTTGATTTAACTTCCTCATGCAAAGTTAAACATTACCTTGATTCCTGAATCTTTTCTGAAGAAATTAATGTAAAATTATCATGAACTGGAACCAGGCGATCAGACAATTTCGAAACTACATGAAGCTGGAACGTTCGCTTTCCGGGAATTCTGTAAACGCCTACGTGCGAGATATTCAAAAGCTACACCAGTTTATAGAATTATCCAATCCGGAGCTGAAACCAGAAGACATCAAACAAAAAAACCTGGAAGAATTTCTACAATATATTACGGAACTGCAGCTTAATGCCCGAAGCCAGTCACGCGTTATATCGGGGATCAAATCTTTTTACAAATACCTCCTTCTAGAGGATATTGTTGAATCGAATCCTTCGGCACTCATAGAAAGCCCCAAAATAAGCATGAAATTACCTGAGGTGTTGGATATTGAGGAGATAGATAAAATCGAAGCGGCCATCGATTTAAGTCGGCCCGAAGGCCAACGCAACAAGGCTATAATTGAAACCCTCTACAGTTGTGGGTTGCGTGTCTCAGAGCTTATCAACCTTAAGCTCAGCAATCTCTATTTTGAAGAGGGATTTATTAAAGTTATCGGTAAGGGAAACAAAGAGCGATTAGTCCCTTTAAACAATAAGGTAATGAAAGAAATAAATTTTTACCTCCAGGATAGAAGAAAGCTCCCTTCCATAGCAAAAGAAGCCGAAAATGTTTTATACTTAAACAGAAGGGGGAAAGGACTTACACGAGTTATGATCTTCACCATTGTTAAACAACTGGTAAAGAAGGCAGGTATCAAAAAAAACATTTCTCCTCATACCTTTCGGCATTCGTTTGCTTCCCATTTAGTTGATGGGGGAGCTGATTTGCGTGCAGTACAGGAAATGCTGGGTCACGAATCTATTATCACCACGGAAATTTATACCCATTTGGATAATGATTATCTGCGTTCAGCCATCATTCAATACCATCCCCGGGAGAAATCATAGACTTACAAAGCTATAGGTTTACACATATGCTTACTTTTCTTCCCGTAAAGTCCGCATTTCTTGCATTGATAATTGGCTTTTTTCTTTTTCTTCAGGGCTTTATCTTTGTCTTTGCACAACTTTTTAGGCATCTATAGTTTTTTATTGAAGGAACAGGTGAAGTGCAAAAATGTTTGTGATTTTTATTCAAATTTTGCCGGGGATAGATTGGAACTACCGCATGTATTGTTCTATCTTTCCATGTTGCTCCAGGGGAACAAAAAGAATATCGTCTTCTTTGCTTTGCGGGGCCTCATCAATTGGGTAAAGTTTGCCGGCATACAGCAAGAGAGGCTGATAGTCCATATCTGCCATCAGGGTAATGGTCTTTTTACGGTTAGCACCTCCGGTCTCCACCAGCAAAACAGGACGGTGCTTTTTGATGACAGGTGCTATTTCGGGTAATATTACCGACTCATATCCTTCCACATCACATTTAATAAAATTGAGGCGCTCCAAACCAGCAAAAAGACGGCTCCCTTTTTTCATCTCTGCAGGGAAACAATCCAGCTTCTCTCCTTCTTTTCTACGCTCGTCATCCAGTACAAAATGCTTCCCCGAACTGATAAAACCCTGTTTCGCACGAGAACTATTGGCCAACTCAATGGTCTTTTCTTCCTCGCCCAATGCATAGGGCATCAATGTAAGATTGCGACATTTCCGGGTGTTTTTCTCCAACACTTCGTACATGTCCCTTATGGGTTCTACAGCATAAACATGCCCACCCGGACTGGTCCATCTGCAGAATAAACGACTAAAATACCCAAGATTAGCACCGATATCAATCACCACATCTCCCGGATGTATAAGTTTATTCAAAAAATGATGATACTTGAAAAAATCCTTCCCCTTCAAGAAGCCTGAATAGTATGAAATAAAATACAACCTGCTTACCAGCAATAAATAGTGATGAAAGGGTAACAATTGAAAGAGTATTCGCTTAATCGCATTTCCTTTTCGGGCCATCCGTTTTATATCTTTTTTCTTAAAGACACAAAGATAATGTTCCTGTACATTTTATCCTTCTTTAAAAGGGGCTTTTTTGCTCTTTTCGGATTTTTATCCCCACTGAACAATCCTCCTTTAAAACTGTAAAATATTAAAAAGGAGGTAAACATGCACGCACTTACTGGTAAAACAGTTGCAATTCTGGCAACCGATGGATTCGAGGAATCGGAGCTTTTAGAACCCTTGAAGGAACTGAACAAAGCCGGAGCTATCATTCATGTAATATCAAACAAAGGCCCCGAAATAAAAGCCTGGAGACATGGAAAATGGGGTCAGAAAATCAAAGTTGACAAAAAAATTACAGCTGTTGATATAACTGCCTACAATGCATTGATCCTCCCCGGCGGAGTGATCAACCCCGATAAACTTAGAAGAGATGAAAAGGTAATCCGTTTTGTCAAAGATTTTTTCAATACGGGAAAAACCCTTGCGGCAATATGCCATGGCCCACAATTGCTCATAGAGGCAGATGTGCTAAAAAACAAAACCATGACTTCCTTTTATTCCATCCGTAAAGATTTAGAGAATGCAGGAGCAAAATGGCAGGATGAAGAAGTCGTAGTAGATGGAAACCTTATTACATCAAGAAATCCGGATGATCTAAAAGTATTTTGTAAAACAATCATTGACCAGGTTCGATAACCTAAAACCCATTCGAAATAATCTATTGATTAAAAATAAGAATTATGCCACAAAAAAATATGGCCTCCATCAAAAACGAAGCGCAATACGAAGCCTTAAGAAAAAAGGGAATGAATAAGGAAAAAGCTGCAAGGATTGCTAATACTCCGGATTCCGGTAAAAAAGGCGGCAAGAGCGAAGAATATGAAAAAAGAACAAAAAAATCGCTCTACGAATTAGCACGCAAGCTTAATATTAAGGGAAGAAGCAGTATGACTAAAAAAGAACTGATCAAAGCTTTGAGAGACAGCTAGTATAAAAACAAAAAATCAGGCGAATTTAGCAAATCGTCTATCTTCGCCTGACTCGATTTAATAAAGGATCTCTATTTCTTCACGCCCTTAATTTCCTGACCACCCTGGTAGAGTATTAAATGGTCTTCCGCATTCGCATCCCCCACAAAGAATTCTATTTTCGCAGGGACTACCTCATAATAGAAAAGGGTTGAAGATTCAGGATAAACCGGAAATTTACCCTGCCCAGTAGCTTGTGCCATGAGTTGTCCGTTATCTAAACTAATGTGAATTTTAAAATTGGCTTGGATCTCATAGCTTCCAGTGTACTTTTCAAGTGTTTCCGGTGCCACTTCAACTTCTTTCTTTTTAGGAATTTCACGATTGGTTTTTGTACCGGCAGTTTGTTCCTCTCTGCTATTGAAAATCAATTGAACTTCATTTTTCCCTTTTTTATTAATCGAATAACTGGATAGGCTGTTTACAAATACAAATTGATCTTTAGCTACGGGATAAATCTCGAAAGTTCCGCCACCTTCCCGTTTGCTCTTTAATTTTCCGTTCTTATATATTAGGTAACGACTTGTTCCATCTTCAAAATCATACACACCGGTAAGTGATTTCAGGTAATCCGCATCCAGTTCGATTCTTTCTTTTTCTATCGGGTAAGGGTCACCTTTGACCACTGCAGCGATTCGGGTGCTGGGAATACCGGGTGCAACATCATCCCGATTGGTCAATAAAATAACATAGATATCCTCCTCCGGCAACCAAATGCCGTTGCAGGTGTAACCAAAAATTCCTCCACCGTGCTCAATGGAACGACTATCCTGTATTTCTCTAATCATCCAGCCATAACCATAGTCGATCTTCTCTCCATTATTAAGGCTGTAATTGGTATGCGCTTTTTGTAAACTCTCTCCCGATATCAGTGTCTTATCCTTTAAAGCTTCCTGCCACTTGTACATATCCTCCACAGTAGACATGATGGACCCTGCTGCATAGGGCTGGGTAAGACTTACATATTGGGCATTTTTAAATCCATCTCCTCCCTGGTAACCATAGGCACGATTAGGAATCAACTCAAGCTGACTCCCATAATAACTGTTCTCCATGCCAAGCGGCTGAAATATGCGGGTTTCCAAAAATTCCTCATAAGACATCCCGGAAGCCTTTTCAATAACATATCCCAGGATAAAATAGGCCGAATTGTTGTATAAGAACTTTTCACCCGGAGCAAAATCCATCGGCTCATTTTTAAAATAATCGATGAACTGCAGTGGTTCGTAATCCTTTCGAACATCCTCCATCCATCGATTGAGCGATGTATAACTTTTTATACCGGAAGTATGGGTTAGAAGATGGTGAATGGATATGTGATGCCCATGCTTAGGGTAATCCTCTATAAATTTGGTGATATCATCATCTAAACTTAGCTTGCCTTCTTCCATTAACATAAGAATAGCAACTGCAGTGAATTGCTTGGTGATGGAACCAATTTCAAATACCATGTGCTCTTCCATGGGAACATTTAATTCCAGATTGGCCATTCCATAAGCTTTTTCAAAAACAATATCGCCATCTTTAGCAATTAAAAGGGCACCGCCCGGTTCATCCGCGGCATAATAGCTTTGCATGATGGCATCTATTTTTTCTTCTGATTTTTGGGAATTTGCTTGACCTGTGATAAGTGCAAATAAAATCAATGCACAAATTTTTAACAAGGGAGAATTTTTCATATTTATCATTTTTAAGGTGAAGTTTTTTCATATGACGCAATTTAGCAAATAGCGGTTACATCAAAAACAATATTCTTAAAAATGTACGTATTCGAACAACAAAATTCCAAATCTGAACAATCCAGGATTTAAAAAAAACATCTATCCTACATATAATCAGATGAATATATCAAATGGTATAGTTGTTGAAATCAGCATGTAAAAAAATAAAAATATTATGCTTATAAATTATATCATAGTTGCTCTTCGAAACCTAACCAGGCAAAAAGTATACGCTTCCATCAACATTTTGGGCTTATCGTTTAGCCTGGCTGTTTCAATATTGTTAATCGGTTTCATCAAGTATGAATACAGTTATGATAACTTTCATGAAAAAATTGATCGCGTATACCGCTTGGTTGCAGAGGTTGATATTGGTCGGGAAAACCGTTTAACGGCACCTATGGCATATGGCGTTTGCAAAGATTGGATAAAAGAAGAAATACCAGAAGTGGAAGATGTGCTTCGACTTGATTATCTTGGTTCTCCGGTTCAGCATGAAGGCAAAATTTACCGTGGATATCAGGGCTTTGTGACAGACAACTCTTTTTTCGATTTTTTTACCTTAAATGCATATAAAGGCAAGCTGCAAAATTCGCTTGCCGAACCAACTAATATTGTACTTTCAAAGCGTCTGGCATCTGCTATTTTTGGGGATGTCAACCCAATAGGAAAAATGGTCGATTACCAGGGAAATCCTTTTGAAGTTACAGCAGTATTGGACAAATGGCCTAAAAATACCCATTTACAGGGAGATTTTTTTATTCCTGTTTCTTCAATAAATGATGAAATGGCCTATTTCCAGGAAAGAGGAATTAGTGTTTACACCTATTTCATGATCAAGGAAGGCAATAATTACGACAAAGTAGCTGAAAAAGTAGCTGATTTTGTTGCAGAAAGAACCAATGAAGTCCTGAGCCAGCATGGTCTTACTACCCGCCATTTTGCTCAGGCACTGAAAGATATTCACCTCTACTCTTCTTCTTTCCAGTATAATTTAGGTCATCCCGGAAATATCAACGCACTTTATGTCTTAACAGCTCTGGTCTTCTTTCTTATTTTGATTGCTTCCATAAATTACACCAACATGGAAACAGCCAGAGCCGGCATCAGGGCCAAGGAGATCGCTTTGAGAAAAGTCTCGGGAGCCGGAAAAAAACAACTCATTGCCCAATTTCTTGGAGAATCGATTGCTTTGGTTTTAATAAGCTTCATTCTGGCTCTTTTTATCGTTGAACTAACATTACCCATGGCAGAAAGCTTATTTAACCAAGCTTTTGCCAGTGTTGTCTTTACTCCGAAAAACATACTGATATACATGGGACTGGCTATTTTCGTTGGATTGCTATCCGGTTTTTATCCGGCATTCTTCCTCAGCCATTTAAAACCTACCGGGCTGTTTGACGAAAGCAATGCCCTGGGTCGAAAAAAATCACCTCTTCGTATTGGTTTGGTTATCCTCCAATTTACCATTGCCACCTTGCTTATTATTGATTTACTGGTGGTCTATAAACAGCTGAACTATGCAAAAAATAAAAACCTGGGATTTGATAGCGAACAGGTTCTTGTACTAAGAAATGTTACAGCCCGGATGAAGGGAAAATACGATTATCTTAAAAATCAGTTGATGCAGTATCCCACTATTAAATCAGTTGCTTCATCTTCAGGTTATCCAGGAAATATAACCTATCATCAACCCCTTCAAAGAGCAGACCGGCAGGGTGAAAATTTTGTGCTGGTAAAGCAGAATAATGTGAGTGATTCCTATGCGAAAACCCTGGGATTAAAACTCCTGGAAGGCAGCTACTTCTCAAAAGAAATTACGAACGATAGTAGTCAATATATTATTAATGAAAAAGCCGCAGAAATGCTTGAGCTGGAACCTCC
>CAYVSF010000124.1:4999-7575 GCA_964453775.1 uncultured Bacteroidales bacterium | reverse complement strand
ATTCGAAATAATTGACTCTACAAATGATTTGGATTCTTCCAACTGCTCTTTAGTCGAAAGAATCTCATAAGTACGCATTTTTACTTCCCTTTCCAATCGGAATTTATCGTACTTGAGATTTCGCTCCCTTAAAAATATAAATACGAACAAAGCAAGCAATACAACTGCGCCTGTTATTCCATAGAACCACCAGGTTTGCCAAAAGGGTGGGGTGATAATTATTTTTATAGCATCTCCCTCCCAGTTCCAAATTCCATCAGAATTTGCGGCATAAACATGAAAATGATACGTTCCCGGATCAAGATTGGTGTAAAAGACATAATCCCGATTTCCCAAATACCTTAGTGAATCCTCCAGACCTTCCAGTCTGCATGCAAACTGATTTCCTGAACTATTTACATAGTGCAAAGCAGCAAATGAGAATCCTATAAAATTTTGGTTATGTCTAAGCTCAATGGTTTCTGTTTCTAAAACAGCTTGTGGAAGAATTGCATCAGAACCTGCAAGCCGGTCTCCTGCAGTTATATCTTCATTAAATAAATAAAAATTCGTAATCTCTACCGGGGGAGGTATGCTGTTATCAAATATACTATCGGGGTGAAACCAAGTAATCCCCTTAAGACCACCAAAATACATATAGCCATCTTCATCCCTCTTCATGGAATTTGCATTGTATTCGATCGCTTTCAGCCCATCAGATTGATCATAAGATTTAAGCTCTCTTCTTAGAGGATTATATCGCTTAATGCCATAATTCCCCGAAATCCATAAATTCCCCTGGTCATCTGTCAAAATTGAATTTATAATTTGATTTTCCTCTTTATCCAGTAACCCAATTCTCTGCACTGAATCTGTTTTGCTATAGTAACGATACAAACCTTCCACCGTTCCTATCCAGAATCCTGTATCATTTTCACAAAAAGCCAGCGGCAGCTGATCAAACAGAAGAAAACTGATAAATTCCATGCATCGATTAACCTGTTCATTTGAGAGCAGGTTGTTGATATAGACATTTTCGAGTTTCAATTGAGCCAGGCCATCTCTGGTACCAATAAAAAGCTGGTTTGATTCACTAATGTAAAGTGTCTGTATTCTCTGATGTCGAAAGCACGTGGCAGTTTTGGCTTCATGAGTCATCTGCTTTATAATACCGCTACCTTTAGGAAGATACATTAAGCCATCCATAGTTCCCAGCCATAGTGTTCCCCTATTATCTTTTGCCATTGAAATAATCAACGGTGGATTTGAATTGTACAATTCATTTGCATAATGGTTATATAATACGGCTTCATTCGTTAAGGTATTATATCGAATAAGGCCTTTATCAGAGGATAACCATGCAAGGATACTATCCATTTCAATAGAGAAGACCGAGTTTATTTTTATAGTTTCCTGATTGGTTTTGAAGTTTCGGATCTCCTCAAAGTCCTTATTTCGTATTCCATTTTTAAATCGTAGAAGTCCTCTCTTAGAAGTTCCAACCCAGAAAGCTCCATCCGAAGTACTAACGATTTCCCAAATTGGATTTTGGGTATTGTTGCTATTCCTTTTTTTTGTTCCCGCCAGATTCAAATGGTTAAACTTTTTTTGACTGGTAATGGCTTTATTAACTCCACCAATTGTTCCCACCCAAAGTACTCCAAAGGAATCAATAAAAACCGATCGAATGGAGTTACTAATAATCCCATTGTTTTTATGCGGAGTAGCAAACAATTTATGAAAATGGTTTTCACCAGGAAGTTTAAGATTTAGACCATGATCAGTAGCAATATATAAATGCCCGGAATTCGTAAGATATAAATCCCTTACATTATCATTACTTAAGCTCCCCTCTTTTAAATTTGATTCCCTATAATGTGTGTAAGTCTTATTGCTGTCATTATAGATTAAGAGACCATGATTACTGCCCAAAAAAAGCGTATCGTCCCGGGCAACAATTTCGTTTATTTTTGCAGGGAAGAAAGTATTTGGTTGGGTTATGTTTTTAATTTCTTGAATTGTAATACCTTTTAAAGCTAACCTGTTTAATCCTGTTTCTGTTCCAACCCAAAGAAGATTATCCCTGGTTTTAGTTATAGAAAGGATTCGGTCATCCTTCCAGCTCTCAGCATGCTGAATTTTATCTAATGGATTTATAAAGATTTTACTGGATTTATCATAAAAACAGAATCCTTGTTGTGTTCCAAGCCATAGGACTCCGGAGTTATCGACAAACAAACAATTGACACGATTGTCGGGCAAAGTTCCCATACTATCATCTACAGCATAATAGTTGTAGAAGTCATCGGTTTCATACCGGTATCGACTTAATCCTTTGGATGTAGCTATCCAAATATTTTCATCGCTATCCTGCACAATATCTTTTATTTCTCCGCTATTAATAGAAGTGGGATCAAAAGAATCATGTCTGTATGTCCTAAAACTATTCCCATCATATCTGGAAAGACCTTCCAGGGTTCCCATCCATATAAAGCCTCTTTTATCCTGCATGATAATACTTCCCACATTTTGGGGAAGGCCCTCGGTTATAGTAAAATGCCGAAAACGTGTCAATCCTCATCCGGCATTATTGCCCT
>CAYVSF010000124.1:0-4989 GCA_964453775.1 uncultured Bacteroidales bacterium | reverse complement strand
TCGAAGAGTTTTTATACAGCTCATACGGAAATCTTCCCCTATAGCCATTGCAGACTGCAGGAAAAACAGAAAAAATAAACTATATGAGAGCTTTTTTATCATATTGTAGCAACCATTTTGTTATACTAATATGCCATGGAAAAGTTATACATGGAATACTATTAAAAGATAAAATTTTTTTAGAAATAAAAAAAGGGCTGCGAATAACAGCCCCCCTTTTAGTGTTTTAATTTTATATTTAAATCTCCCAGGTACTACCACTTCGTAGTAAATCGTCCATACATTTAATACTTGATTTTTTCTGTACTTCATCAACCTGTTTATGAACAGAATCATCATAGGTATCTCCTTTTACCGAACGGATAACACCCAGGGCCACAGGGTAATCAGGTTGTCTCATATTGGCCAGCATTAAATGAATTCCGGGATTCTCCATATAAGCATCATGAACAAGTAAATCTTTTTCGGTATATTCTTTACCCAGTTCAACGACTTTTAATTGAAGACCATCAAGAATAATACCTTTATCCATATTTTTCCCAAAAACCATTGGCTCACCATGTTTCAGGATCAGCTGACGGTCCTCTTTATGCTCTCTGTCAGTAAGATAAGCATGTGCTTTATCATTATAAATGACACAATTCTGAAGCACCTCAACCACAGATGCTCCTTTATGCTTAGCAGCCTCAACAAAAATATCCTTACTTAAATGTATGTTATTATCGATACTTCTGGCAAAGAATTTTCCCTGCGCTCCAATCACCAATTCTCCGGGATGGAAAGGATGTTCAACTGTTCCGTAAGGTGAAGTTTTGGTTATTGCTCCATACTTTGATGTAGGCGAGTACTGCCCCTTTGTAAGTCCGTAGATTTCATTATTAAACAAAATAATATTGATATCCACATTTCTTCTTATCACATGTATGAAGTGGTTTCCGCCAATTGCCATGGCATCTCCGTCTCCGGTAATCTGCCAAACGCTCAAATTAGGATTTGCTACTTTCACGCCGGAAGCTATAGCAGATGCACGTCCATGGATACTATGAAAACCGTATGTATTCATATAATAAGGGAAACGGGAAGAACACCCGATTCCGGAAATAAAGGCGAAATCTTCTTTTTTAATTCCCAGTTCAGGCAATGCCCTTTGAATTGAATTCATAATTGCGTGGTCACCACAACCGGGGCACCATCTAACTTCCTGATCACTCTTAAAATCTTTTGCTGTTAATGTATTTTGATATTCAGCCATGATTATTCCTCCAGTAGTTTTTCGAAATGTTTTTCCAGCTCAAGTGTTGTAAATGGCAATCCCTGAACTTTATTATACTTATGATAATCGAATTCCGGATAATTAATTTCCAGATAGTCGGCAAATTGACCAAGATTCAACTCACATACAACAACTTTCTTATATTTCTCAAAAACTTGTTTTACATTCTTTGGTAAAGGTTTAATATAGTTAAAGTGAGCCAGTCCCACTTTATGCTCTTTTTGACGAATGTCTTTAAGGGCAGTCACCAAATGTCCATATGTACCTCCCCATCCAACAACAAGGAGGTCTCCTTCCTGGTCTCCTTCAACCTCCAATTCAGGAATAAAGTCTTCAACCCGCTGCACCTTATCTGCTCTCATGTGAACCATCTTTTCATGATTTAAGGGGTCATGAGAAACAGAGCCTTTTAACTCATCCTTTTCCAGGCCACCAATACGGTGTTCCAATCCAGCTTCACCGGGGAATGCCCATGTCCTGGCCAAACGTTCTGCATCTCTGGCGTATGGTTGCCAGTCTTTTTCTCCGGATCTAACAATTGGTGGATGAATTTCCGGGTAGTCTTTCATATTTGGAATTTTCCAGGGTTCTGCTCCATTTGCAATAAAACCATCTGTAAGCAGAATTACAGGAGTCATATGCTCCATTGCAATTTTGGAAGCCATGAAAGCATAGTGGAAACAATTTGAAGGGCTGCTGGCTGCTATCACCACAACAGGACTTTCTCCATTACGCCCATAAAGAGCTTGCATCAGATCCGATTGTTCTGGTTTCGTTGGCAGGCCAGTAGAAGGTCCCCCGCGTTGAACATTTACAACAACCAGTGGCAGTTCTGTCATAACTGCAAGACCTAAAGCTTCAGATTTTAATGCCAATCCGGGTCCTGAGGTAGTTGTAACTGCAAAATATCCGGCAAAACTTGCTCCAATTGCAGTACAAATACCAGCAATTTCATCCTCGGCCTGAAATGTTTTAACACCTAAATCTTTCCTGGCAGACAATTCCTGCAGAATCTCGGTTGCAGGGGTAATGGGGTAGGAACCGCAAAATAAATTCAATTTTGATTTTTCAGCTGCTGCCGCTAGTCCCCATGCAGTAGCTTGGTTTCCTGCTATATTTCGATAAGTCCCTTTCTCTATTTTTGCCGGGCTTACTTCAAATGTCGGTGTCATATGCTGAACAGTTTCTGCATAATTGTAACCGGCATTCAATACTTTTTTATTGGCCTCAATAACCAGGGGCTTCTTCTTAAATTTGTTTTCAAAGAACGTCTCGGTATAGTCCAGGGGCCTGTTGAACAACCAATAAACCATCCCTAAAGCAAACATATTTTTGCTTCGCAAAATACTTTTGGGATCCAGCCCGATATCTTTAAGCGTCTCCTTTGTTAAAGAAGAAATTGGCGCCCAGATTACATTGTACAGATCCAGGCTATCCTCCTTTTCAGGATCATTCGTTTTGTAACCCGCTTTCTTCAAACCGCGTTCATCAAAACTATCCTGGTCCAGAATAATAGTACCGCCTGTTTTCACCCATTTTACATTGGCTTTTAAGGCAGCCGGATTCATCGCTACTAAAACATCGGCATAATCACCGGGAGTTTTTATATCCGATTGCCCAACATGTACCTGAAAACCAGAAACCCCGCCTATTGTCCCTTGTGGAGCACGAATTTCGGCAGGGTAGTTCGGGAACGTTGATAGGTCATTTCCGATAAATGCTGAAGTATCAGAAAATAATGTACCTGTTAATTGCATGCCATCGCCTGAATCACCAGAGAAGCGAATAACCACTTCTTCTCTTTCGATGACATCTGCTTTTTTACTCATAATTGGGATGAATTTAAGTGTTTTAATTGATGAGTCATTTGTAAAATGTTAAATGCATATAAAACAGCATGAACCATTTTATATGCATTTTGTTGATTATTATAGTATTACAACTTGCTTTTCGATAATCTTTGTTTCTTCAATTATCTTTTGACAAAATTACGTAATGTTAATTAATTATTAAGTATTTTTCTCATGATTTTTTACGAAGATTTTGCTTTTATTAAGGACCTTTTAAAAAAAGCAAGTTTCACAATTATACGATATTAGGACATTAAAGTATTTAATTCATATGAGTCTTGTAAAAACCGTAAGAGGTTACACACCAAAATTTGGTAAAAATTGTTATTTGGCAGATAATGCCACTGTCGTAGGAGATGTCATTATGGGCCATGAATGCACCGTATGGTTTAATGCAGTTGTTAGAGGAGATGTTAACAGCATCAGAATAGGAAATAAGGTAAACATACAGGATGGAACCGTTTTGCATTGTCTCTATGAGAAATCAACCATAGAAATTGGGAATAATGTTTCTATAGGGCATAACGTTATCATTCATGGTGCAAAGATCCATGAAAATGTATTAATAGGTATGGGAGCCATTGTAATGGATTATGCAGACATTGGTGAAAATTCTATTATTGCAGCCGGATCGGTAGTTCTACAAGGCACAAAAATACCTCCCGGAAGCATTTATGGCGGTACTCCGGCAAAATTCATCAAAAAAGTAGATAAAAGTAAAACCAATGAAATGATCCGGAAAATAGCCAACAACTATACGATGTATGCAGATTGGTATCGGAAAAATGAAAAGGATTAGGTCCAGAAATCTTTCTTGCTAAGATTTATTTTTTCCTCAAAAAACATTCTGGCAATCGCCTCGAAGTACTCTGTGTAATCCGAAACAAAAAATTCATGAGAAGGATTTTCAGTGGTAGAAAGAAGATTTTTTTCTTCCAGTTTTTGTTTTAAATAACGGGCAACTACTTTGGCAGAATCGACCACATCCACCTTAAAATCAAAAAATTTCCGTATTTGATTTTTAATAATCGGATAGTGTGTACAACCCAATATTAAAGCATCAATTCCTCTAAAATCTTCCTGTGAAAGATAGGATCGAATAATAGCATTAGAGATGTCATCATAGATGAAGCCTTCTTCAATCATGGGCACGAATAGGGGAGTAGGCTTTGAAATTACCTTAATATCATCAGTTCTGGCCATGATTTCCTTTTCATAAGTCCCACTTCTGATGGTTCCCTTTGTCCCAATAACTCCGATCTTACTATTCTTAAATTTACTATGGATATAATCAACAACAGGATCGATAACATTCAAAACGATTGCCCTGTCGCCCAGGTATTGCTGCAAGTGTTTATAAGCAAAGGCAGAAGCAGTATTACAGGCAATCAATATAACCTTTACATCTTGTTCAACGAGAAAATCAGCAATATGCTCTGAATAATACATGATGGACTCGCTTGATTTATCACCATAAGGAAGATGAGCTGTATCCCCAAAATAAATCATTTTCTCGGCAGGCAGCAATTGTCGTATTGCACTGGCAACAGTAAGTCCTCCAACTCCTGAATCAAATATTCCAATGGCCTGTTCAGACTGCAGCATAATGCTAAAAAAGATAAAGCAGGAAAACCTTGTTTCCCTGCTGTTATTTAATTTATTATTTATTTCTTACTCAAGACCCAATTCTTTTTTTACTAATGGTAAAGCATTAACACTTTTTTCAGAGTGAAATACTACACCACCTGAGCTAATATCAAAAATATAGATAAAGCCATGCTCTTCTCCAACCCTATTGATAGCATCTTCAAGCTTTTTCATTATAGGCTGTAGAAGTTCTGATTCTTTTTGCGAATAGTCCTGTTG
>CAYVSF010000123.1:0-7662 GCA_964453775.1 uncultured Bacteroidales bacterium | reverse complement strand
TTCAAGCTTGCAACAAGGTGCAAAACAAAAACAGAAACCTATTGGAAAGTGTTCTAAAAATTCAAAGTGCAGGACTGCAGGTTTCCGGGGGATTTATTATCGGTTTTGATAGTGATTCACCATCGGTTTTTCAACGCCAGATAGATTTCATCCAACAAAGTGGGATAGTCTCAGCTATGGTAGGCCTTCTAAATGCACCAAAAAACACCAAACTGTACGAACAACTCCAATCCGAGAACAGAATTATTCAGGAAGCAACCGGAAGCAATACCGATTTGTCCATGAACTTTATACCCAAGATGAATTATGATGAACTCATCAGCGGGTATCAACATATTATTGATAATATCTATAAATGTAAACCTTATTATAAAAGGTTACGAAAGATGCTATTAAACTATCAAAGGAATATGAAAATTCCTCAAAAAATTAATTTCTCTCATGTGCGAGGGGCTTTAAAATCAATTTTCATTCTTGGTTTCTTAAAAAAAGGGAAACTGGAGTATTGGAAATTTATGATATGGACCCTTCTAAAACGACCGGGATTAGTGTTTGATGCGATTACTTTTACTGTTTTAGGGTATCATTACAGAACTGTTTTTGGCATTAAAAGATAACTTCAAACATTTAGTTTCATTTTAAAACGCTCTTTGCAGATACATGAATAACAAATAAAAGATATGCAAACTGTTGAAGTTGAAAAAGGAAAAAGTCATATTCTAACAGAGCTAATTGAATATACTCCTCATTCTATTGTGTTCAAAACCGTCTTAAGGAAAAACACAGGAACTATCAGGATTGGCGCAATTGACAAAGGGGAAGTGCTTGCCAAAAAAGTTTATCCTTTCGATTTATATCTGCAGATAATTGATGGCACCGCTGCAGTATTGATCGATAAGGAACAAACTATCATTGAAATGGGAACAGCCATTATCATCCCTGCACATACGTCTCATCTTATTCGAGCTGTAGTACCTATAAAAATGCTCCTAACTGTTCTAAAAAGCGGATATGAGGAAAATATGATATAAGCCAGAATCCTTTTATACAAATCATACAAAACTCTTATTATCAACCAATACATAAAATCATGACAAAAGAAAAAGAAGGCAATTCAAAAAACAAAAAAAAATTGCCGCAAATGAATCTTAAAGAGAAAAGAGCCGCAAAAGCAGCGAAACGTGCGGAAAAAAACAGAGCTAGCGAGCTATAAACATTGAAATTTGGAATTTATAAAACATACAGCCGACCGTTTTTTAGCGACCGGTTTGTATGTTTTATATACCAATAGAAATAAGACAAACTATGAAAGCAGCATTTATTGGCACCTATCCCCCACGAGAGTGTGGAATTGGCACATTTACCAACAACCTGTACAAAGCAATGGTGGAGCATACAGATGGAGAAAACAATCAGAATGATAGCTTCATTGTCGCTTTAAGCGATCACGATTTCAACTACAATTACCCAAAAGAGGTAAAATTCAATATAAGACAGGATCATCAAAGAGATTATCTAAAAGCAGCAAAATTTATTAATTTAAGTACTGCTGAGGTCTGTATCCTCCAGCATGAATTTGGTATCTTTGGAGGACAAAACGGAATGTATATTCTTCCTTTGCTCCATCGTCTTGATATTCCATTGATTGTTACTTTACATACGGTGCTTAAAAACCCCTCTTACAATGAAAAAGCTGTTTTAAATGAAATTTGTAAAATGGCGGCAAGAATTGTTGTAATGAGCAATAAAGCCATTGAATTTTTAACTACAGTTTATGATATTCCAAAAGAAAAAATCGCGCTAATAGAGCATGGGGTCCCCGATATTTCATTCAATTCTGAAAAATGCAAAAAAGAATTTAAACTTGATCATAAGAAAGTTTTATTAACATTTGGATTTGTTAGCCGCAATAAAGGGATAGAAACAGTAATACAAGCCTTACCCGAAGTTATTGAGAAATACCCAAAACTGGTTTATATCATTTTGGGCAAAACCCATCCTAATGTACTCAGACAATCTGGTGAAGAATACCGTATTTTTTTGATGCGTTTGGTAAAAAAACTGGGGCTCGAAGAACATGTAATATTCCTAAACAATTTTGTAGATGAAAAAGACCTTTTCAAGTATTTATATGCCACCGATTTATACATAACTCCCTATTTAAATGAAGCACAAATTACCAGTGGCACCCTTTCTTATGCAATTGGAATAGGAAGAGCAGTTGTTTCCACACCCTATTGGCACGCATCAGAACTCTTGGCTGATGGAAGAGGAAAGTTATTTGATTTCAATGATATCAAGGGCTTAACTTCGCTATTAATAAATCTATTTGACCACCCGAAAGTGCTTCATAAAATGAAAAAAAAGGCGCTTGAATTTGGGCGTAAGATTACCTGGCCTAAAACTGGCGAAAGATACCATATCCTGGCTAAAAACATTCTTAAGGAGGAAATAAAGAAGGTAAGAAAACAAGAACCCGAAATAGATCTTCTCATCATGCCGGACTTTTCGCTCACACATATCACTCGCCTAACCGATGATACCGGGATTATTCAACATGCAAAATTTGGTATACCTAATTTGAAAGAAGGGTATTGCCTGGATGATAATGCAAGGGCTCTTCTTATGGCACTAATGGCCTACAAACAAACAAAAAATTCAAGGGCACTTGAACTTATTCCGATATATTTAAGCTACATACACTACATGCAAAATGCCCATGGCAGTTTTAAGAACTTTTTGAGTTTCAGCCGACAATTTCTGGACGAGAAAGGTTCCGAAGATTCTTTTGGCCGTACAATCTGGGCCTTGGGGTATCTAATGGCGCATGCTCCAAACGATGCCTATTTTCAGACTGGTAAAATAATTTTATTAAAAGCAGTTCCACATTTTGAGAAAATTCAATCCATCAGGAGTATTGCCAACATCATGATAGGAATAAGCTATTATTTAAAAAACAATCCAGCTGACGAGTCCTTAACTACCATTTTATCTCAAATGGCGAAAACCCTGCTAAAACATTATAAAATAAACAAAACAGACGACTGGAAGTGGTTTGAATCACTATTAACTTATGACAATGGTATTCTGCCATTAGGTCTTTTACACGCGGCTGAAATCCTGAAAGACAAAAGCATTCAAAAAATAGCTGTTGAATCAATGAATTTTCTTACCAAACATACACTAAAAGACAATTCCCTATCCATAATTGGGAATGAAAAATGGTTTGTAAAAGACGGGGAACGCTCTGTATTTGCCCAGCAACCAGTTGATGCTATGGCTATGGTGTTAATGTTCCATCAGGCCTTTCATTTAACCGGCGATAAAAACTACCTGAATAAACTATACACTTCTTTCTTATGGTTTTTAGGTGAGAACGATCTGCGAATGAGTTTATTCGATTACGAAACCAGGGGATGTTGCGATGGATTCGGGAAACAGGGCGTTAATCGGAATCAGGGTGCAGAAAGTTCTCTGGCTTATCTCATATCACACTTAACCGTTTTACAGGCATATGAAGAATACCATGCACCAATTAAAGGCTAAAATAAAAATCAACAGAATTCAAAGATGCTAATTCAAAGATATCGAAACAACCCAATCCTCACCAGTAAAGATGTACCTTATCCGGTTGCAACCATACATAATGCTGCAGTTGTAAAGCATAATAACAGGTATTATATGATATTTCGATCGCACAGATTAAATGGGAGAAGCATCCTGGGATTAGCAACAAGTGACGATGGATACAACTTCGTTGTGGATAAGCAAGCCTTTATGGTTCCTGCTGCTTATGGCGTGTTTAAAGAATATGAAGCATATGGTATTGAAGATCCGAGAGTTGTTTTTATTGATGGTGAATACCTGATTACTTACAGCGCTTATTCTAAACATGGTGTGCGTATAGGACTTGCAAAAACAAAAGATTTCAAAAAAGTAGAACGGTATTCACTGATAACTCAAGCTGACAGCCGCAATGTTGTTATTTTCCCGGAAAAGATAGGAGGCATGTATGTAAGGCTTGATAGGCCTCACTCAGAAATTTCCCCATGGTCTATTTGGATATCCTATTCGCCGGATCTCAGGTATTGGGGTGAATCGAAATTACTCATAAAACCATTGCCTTATCATTGGGATGAAATGAAAATAGGTCCGGGCCCTCCTCCCATAAAAACTTCCCGGGGCTGGTTAATTATTTATCACGGTGTCTTTCATACAATGGACGGAAGTGTTTACCGATTGGGTGCTGCCCTACTTGATAGTATAGACCCTTCTAAAGTTATTGCCATTGGGGATGAATGGATTCTTCAACCCGAAGAGGATTATGAAATTACAGGATATGTGCACAATGTTGTTTTCAGCTGTGGAGCTGTATCCGAATCCGATGGAACTGTTAAAGTTTACTGGGGAGGTGCAGATAAAGTGATGTGCATGGGAACAATAAAACTGGAAAACCTGGTTAATCATTGTCTGGATCATCCACGCCAGGGAATTTAAGTCGAAAACTCATTTACACAGATAAATTAACTTATTTAACAACTGAAAATTCAACAATCCGTAGTAACATGAAAATAGCAATTCTTTCATCCATCGCCTGGCGAACTCCCCCAAGAAAATACGGCCCCTGGGAACAAATAGCCTCAACCATAGCTGAGGGCATGGTTGAGCAGGGATTAGATGTCACCCTTTTCGCTACAGGCGATTCTTACACAAAAGGAAAGCTTCGTTCTGTTTGTGAGCAACCTTATGCCGAAAATACAGATATCGATCCAAAAGTTGCCGAATGCCTGCATATAAGCAACTTGATGGAACAGGCCAATCAATTCGATATTATTCATAACAATTTTGATTTTCTGCCTCTTAGCTATTCACGATTAATAAAAACACCAATTATAACCACTATCCATGGCTTTTCGTCGCCAAAAATTATTCCTGTTTATAAAAAATACAATAAAGATGGATATTATGTATCTATCAGCAACTCTGATCGAAGTCAGGAACTGGATTATGTAGCAACGGTCTATAACGGCATCAACCCAAGGAACTTTAGTTTAAGCCATGAACCTGAAGATTTCCTGCTATACTTTGGTAGAATTCACCCGCATAAAGGGGCTTACGAAGCCATACAAATTGCAAAAACATCAAAAAGAAAATTAGTAATTTCAGGCATCATCCAGGATGAAAACTATTTTAAAACGAAAGTTAAACCCTTTATCAATGATGACGACATCTTATTTCTTGGAAACTCCGGGCCGAAAGAACGAAATCGCCTATTAGGCAAAGCTTTTGCCCTATTACATCCCATTAGTTTCGACGAACCCTTCGGATTAAGCGTGGTGGAAGCCATGATGTGTGGAACACCGGTAATAGCATTTAACAGAGGCTCAATGCCCGAAATCATTTTAAATGAAAAAACCGGATTCCTGGTAAACAATATTAAGAGTGCATCTATTGCTGTTAATAACGTTCAGTATATAAAAAGAAAGGCGTGCAGAGAATGGGCGGTTTCAAAATTCAGCATGAGCAATATGATTCAGAATTATTTGCAGCTATACAAACAAATCCCAGGCAAATAAAAAATCCCGTTATAAAAACGGGACTTAGAATCAAAATGTTACATGATGTTATATGTTCTATACCAGCTTAACATTTACTGCATTTAATCCTTTTTTTCCTTCTTCTAAATCAAAGGTAACCATATCAGCTTCTCTGATACTGTCCTTTAGACCATTCGAATGTACAAAATACTCTTTTTCTGATTCTTGCTCTTTAATAAAACCGTAACCTTTTGATTCATTAAAGAATTTTACTGTTCCTTTATTCATTTTATATATTAATTAATGTGCCGCAAGATAGGTATTTTATTCCAGTAATTGCCTACTATTGAAAATAATTATTATTTATTTTCAACCAGGGAGTTAAATCCGTTAACGGGGATTATTTGAAAGCACCTTTCCGTAGCAGTGAGTTTTATTTTTTTTGGTTTTTGATGGCATTCAATAAGTCTTTCAAATTTATGGTAGCGTAGGTCGAAGCATAATCACTCATTGCATAAGGCAGAATCAACTCATCATTATGTACCATCGCTCCACAAGAATAAACAACATTGGGAACATAGCCTTCTCTTTCCTCCTCGTTAGGCGTTAATAAAGGCGTTGCCAGCCTTCCTATTTCTATTTCCGGATTGTCCAAATCGTAGAGTGATGCGCCAATAGAATATTTACGCATTGGTCCAACCCCATGTGTAATCACCAACCAACCCTCTTCTGTTTCTATTGGAGAACCATTGTTTCCTATTTGAATCAATTCCCAGGGATATTTAGGGCGCTGAATAAGCTTTGCCTCACGCCAAAGATTAATATTATCGGAAAAAGCAATATGATTATTCACTCCATCAACCCGGCATAGCATGGCAAATTTACCGTTGATTTTCCTGGGAAATAATGCCATCCCTTTATTTTGAGCAAGTTCACCATGAATTGGAGAACATTTAAAATGATAGAAATCCTTGGTTTCGAGCAACTTGGGAAGTATAGACACACCGTCAAAAGCTGTATATGTAGCATAATAAGTTACTTCTCCATTATCATCGACAAATCGAACAAACCGGGCATCTTCAATTCCATTCTTCTCAGTTTCGGATATGGGAAAAATTACTCTTTCCGAAATAGCTGAATCCAGAGAAAAATCAATCTCGTAATGCGAAAGGGCTAACCACAATATTTGATTTATAATTAACTTCTTATTATGAGAAAGTTGTAAATTTTCACGTATTTCCTTCACAGCGCGTTTTAATTCACCATAAGTAAAAGTGTCTCCAAGTTTTTCCAGCACAAAAAGTGGTGATGTTTGATTGTCGAAACAACGTATTTCATCAAGATCTTTTATAAATGTTTTCTTATGATAGGTATGTCGTTTTATTCTTTCTGCTTCTGCCAACATATTTCCTACGGGATCGATTCTCAGATTACTATCCTTATCAATAATGGCAGATCGGAACACAATGGAGGAGATATGCCCTTCCCCTGTGGCCCGAAAGCTAAAAATCACACGCTTTTCTCCAGGCCCCAAATCCGACTGATAGGGATCCTCCACAATAGAAGGATTGAATATTGCCGCTGATTCTATGGAGTATTCCATGGTGAAGTAAGCCCCTATTAAAGCTTTTTGGAGCTTGCTCAGTTTTCTTGTGTTAATTCCCATTTTTGAAAACAGATGTTCTAATTTATCAAAATGGGTATCAAAAATCCTGGAAATAGCCCGGTGTCTTTTGGCATAATCCCGAAGCACCTGATTAATTGTTTCTTTTACTTCTTCCTGGGGCATTTTAAGAACCACGCGGATAATATCTTTTGATCTTTCATCGGTGGTATATAAAAACCGGGCGATTACCCTGGATGAATCCGGTTTAAAATATACGTCTTTCCTTTTTATTTCTACATGCATAATAAATCTATGTTGTCCCCCGGAGCAGTCTGATAAGTTTCTAATTTTTATAAAGATACGACAAAGAAAACTTTAATGCATAGTCCAGTAAGCAAAAACACCTAAAGTTTGCTATTAAGACCGGCAAAATAAATGTACTTTGTTACCTGGCCTCAAACCTGAAGTACCATTCTTGTAAAGCGAAACAGGAACACCTTGCTAATCATTCCATACACT
>CAYVSF010000122.1:0-7668 GCA_964453775.1 uncultured Bacteroidales bacterium | reverse complement strand
CTTTTCCCTTGCTTCATCCGCAATCCATGATGAATGGCATTCTCCACATAGGGCTGAATAATCAGGGGAGGAACATTAACCTCGTCCAAATTTACTTTTTCATCCACATCAAGCAGAAATTCGAAATTATCCTGGAAGCGCACCTGTTCCATCTGCACATACAAATTCAGTGCTTCAAGTTCTTCTTTTAATGTGATGGCAGGATATTGGGAATTATCTAAAATACGGCGCATGAGATTCCCCAACCTGGACAAATACTCGCTTGACTTCTCCCGTTCGTTTCTTAAAATATAGCTCTGCACCGAGTTTAATGAATTGTAAATAAAGTGGGGATTCATTTGAGCACTTAAGGCTTGCTGCCGAAAGCGGTTCAATTCGGTTTCAATGCGGTTTCGTTTCTTCAATTCCCGCAGGCGGATCCGAAAAAAGGAGAACAATACAACAGTAAGGATAAATACAAGAATAAATATCACGGTTATCCTGAACCAAAGGGTCTGATAGTAAGCTTTTTCAATAGTAAACGACAAATTTTCATTCACTTTGCTCTCTTTCCCAAATGAATTTATACATTTCACCGAAAAAGTATAATTCCCCGGCGGAAGCCCGGGATAACGCACGGTTAAATCTTTTGTAGATTTCCAGTCTTCATCAACCCCTTCCAGTTGGTATAAATATTTTAAGGCTTCGTTTCTTTGGTAGTTAAGTCCTACAAAGGAAATCTCCAGGTAATTTTGATCATGCGACAAATTATAGGAATCGAATAGCATGGTATCCCTTCCGGAAATTTTCAAATTTGAAATATAGACCCTGGATAATGCAGCTTCTATAGCTGAATTGAAGTAGCAAAGTCCCTTTTTGGTAGCTGCAAAAACCCTGTCCTTATAGATGGTAAGATCTTCAATTCCATTGGTCGGCAAGCCATGTCCTTTATTTATCAGCGATAAATCACTAATCTGCAAAGAATCATTTAAAATAATTCGGGCAATTCCCTGGTTGGTGCCCAGCCAAATAGCGCTGTCTGCTTTTTCAATTGCATTAATCGAATTTCCCGGCAGCCCGTCCTCCATATTGTATTGCTGCAGTGTTTTATTTTCCAGGCGAAGAAGGCCGGCGCCTTTTGTCCCAATCCAAATGATATCTTCCTCCTTATAAATCGTATTGATCCGGTTCTCCAGTGCTTTATGCCAGCGAATAGGCCTGTATTCATGGTTCACCAAATTAAACTCAAACAATCCGTCTGAAGTTCCCAACCAGGCAATATTTTCATTCAGGCGTATCACATCATAAATTTTTGATATCAGGGGAATATGTAAGTAGACATTTTCGTCAGTTCCATTTTCGTAGAACCTTATGGTCTCTAAAAAGAAGCAATACACAAGTTCTTTATCATAAAATAAGAGGTCCCGGTATGCCCTCTCAGAAAATTGATGAACTTCATCATTATAAATATACACGGTGCCGGCATTGTTGAGACCCAAAAACAGGGAATCTCCAATCCATTTCATCATCCTGCATTCCCGGGGTGAACGTTCGAGTGGGTAATGATGCTCTTTGAGTTGCTGCAAATCATATTCATAATAATAAAGCCGGTCTCCACCAAAAAAAAATTTATCATCTTTTAAGCTTAGTTTGTTAATTACGTTACTATACAAACCATCCCCGGTGGTTAAGGTTTGCATCTGTAAGGAAGGGAAATAGAATGCACCGTTTTCCAGCGTCGTTATCCAAAAACCACCTTCATCATCCTGCATCACTGAACTTACAGAGTTGCCTGCTAAAAGATGATATTCTGGATGTTCAAAATCAAGGTTTTTGTAGGCCTTAGCCCCGTTTTTCAAAAAGCCAATCCAAATCAATCCATTTTTATCAGATGAAATCCATAAAATTTCATCATCAAAGTTTTTTGTGCTGCAATTTCCTTCTTCATCAATACTATGTAGTTGCTTGTATTTTGAGTAGAGAATTCGATCGTCGTAAACCATGCCAATAGACCTGTTCCCATTTCGTTTCATTTTTATGGGATAGCATTCCTTAGAACCATCACTTCTTATCAACTCAACAGCAGGTTCCTGCTCCTTCAATCTTGAACTGTAAACCATGATTTTCTTATCTCCCGAACCCATTATCTTAATAAGACTTCTTCCCGCTACACCGGACTTTATTTGGTGCCTCTTCCCCGAGGGATCAACATAATAGAGTTCATGCTGATAAAATCCGGCATACAGGTTCATGGCAGCATCCACGTAAAAACTTCTTTTAATGGGATAATCCGAACCCTGCAACAGGGTATCAAAGACAGCATTATGAGGATAATGATAGATGGAATCGTTTTCAAACCAGGAGAACTTTCCGGAAATGGAAATGAACCAAATTTTGCCGGTTTCGTCCTCATACAATTCAAGAATCGTGTTCTCCAGCAGCCCCTCTAAATTGGTATAATTTTTAAATTGATATCCGTCAAAGCGGCTAACACCTTCATCCGTAGCAAACCAAATATAGCCTTTTTGATCCTGCAAAACATGGTATACTTCGGAGCTGGGCAAACCATTGTCCACCGTGTAGTTCTTAAAATGGTAATTTTGTGCGTTCATGCTGCAGGGAATCACCAGCAGCAATAAAGCCATACATAAATTCCGAGTGTTCATATGCTTCAGTAAAAAAAGCCGCTTTGCGATTAGCAAACCGGCTTTCATCCAGTGATCCAGCCAGGACTCGAACCTGGAACCTACAGCTTAGAAGGCTGTTGCTCTATCCAGTTGAGCTACTGGACCATCCTTTTTAGCGTTGCAAAAATAGTAAAATATCCTTAACCACAAAAAAAGAAAGCAGGCTTTTTCACGGGTCAATGCCATGAAAAAGCCTGCAATTTCTTCAGATCTAGCCTTCTGCCTTAATCCAGTTCACCAAACCTTTTTTGTCAATTATCTCCATCAGCTTGTACGGCAGGGGAGCAAATTTGATCTCTTTTTCATTGATGCGTATCACGCCTTTTTCAAAATCAATATCTACTTTATCTCCGGGTTGATAAGTCTCCACCGCTTCCTTGTTCACAATCAGCGGCAGTCCCTGGTTAATGGATGAGCGGTAGAAAATCCGGTTGCTGGATTTAACAATCACTGCTTTCACTCCTGCATGTCCCAGTCCAACTGCAGGATGCTCCCGACTGCTGCCGCATCCGAAGTTTTCGCCGGCGACAACAACATCACCTGCCGCCACATTCTTGGTAAAATTCTCATCGAACCCGGCAAAAAGATGGGGCATGATGGCCTCCGGATCGGAACTCAGGACATTATAGGTAAGGTTCCCGGCAAACATCTGGTCGGTATTGAGGTTATCCACATCCGCATAGTTCCAGGTGCCGTTTACTTTTCGGTTCTCACCTTCTTCTATGGTAACACTGGAACTTTGCTCTTTTTCCCAGGGGAACTTATCTGCATGCTTCTTCCCTCTTGGATCGCTTATCTCTCCGGCAATTGCAGAATAGGCTACCGTAGCAGGAGAAGCCAGGTAAATTTCCGAATTCTTATTGCCCATACGTCCTTTAAAATTTCGGTTTGCGGTAGAAATTACCGTAAAATCATCGGCGGGTATACCCTGGCCGGTTCCCAGACAGGGACCGCAGGACGCACTTAATACCGTAGCGCCGGCATGCATCAGTTTAGCAACAATATCCTCCTCCATGGCTTGCAAATATATTTGTTTCGATGCAGGAATAACCAGCAATTGAAAGCCTTCGGCCACCTGTTTGCCTTCCAGAATTTCAGCAGCAATGCGCAAGTCTTCCAAACGTCCGTTGGTACATGTTCCAATTACACCCTGGTTTAATTTGGTGCCCTGTACTTCGCTCACGGCTTTCACATTGTCCACATGATGCGGAGCAGCAACCAGCGGAAAAATTTCATCCAGCTTGATTTCAATTTCCCTTGCATACCTGGCACCTTCGTCGGCCCAGGTTCCTTCTACTTTATCTTTCCCGTAGAATCCTGCCAAGACATCATCGGGCGGGAAAACAGCATTCTTGGCACCCATTTCGGAAGCCAGGTTCGCCAGGGTCATGCGCTCGGAAATTCCCAGGGTTTGTAACCCTTCTCCATGGTATTCAATAGACATGTAATTGGCTCCGGCAGAACCAATCATGCCAATGATCCACAAGGAAATGTCCTTGGCATAAACCCCTGGTTTCAACTTTCCTTTCAGGGTAATTTTCAACGATTCAGGAACACGAAACCAGGTTTCTCCCCGCTTCCAAAGACCCGCAGCTTCCGTACGGTCTATTCCTGCTGCCATGGCATTGAATGCACCTGCTGTACAGGTATGGCTGTCACTACCCACAATGATCATATTGGGTTCGGCATGATAGGACATGATCTGGTGACAGATCCCTTTTCCGGCATCGTAAAACTTCTCTACGCCCTGCTCTTTTACAAAATTGCGCACGGCCTGATAATCCGTAGCCAACTTGGCATTGGTGGGTGGGGCATTATGATCCAGCACCACCAGCATCTGTTCAGGATGCGCAATCTTATCACCGCCCATCTTCTCAAATGTCTTGCGAATACTGGCCGTGTTATCATGCGTTAGAATAATATCCGGTTTCTTAAAAACGATGCTTCCACATTCCGCATCAAATATTTTTTCTACAAAGGTTCTCGACTTCATAACTTTGGGTTTGTGTGTTAGTAATTTGGAAATTCGAAATTGGAAATTGGTTCACAATCCATCAATCTTTATAATTTCTCTTGTCCTCCGAAGCTTTAACCGCTTTCGCTAAAAACTTCAACGGTTGCGAAGCGTAGGAGGGCTGCTTTCTGCAATTGCTCTCTGCAACTGCAACTGCAACTGCAACTGCTTTCTTTGTCCTCCGAAGCATTAGCTAAAGATAGTGTTCGTTTAAAATAGTCCTCCGTTTTGATAAATTTCCATTTGCACTTCCGAGAAAGGCTCGGCTTTCATGGTTTTCCCATTGCGCTTGTTCGTAATCTCACCTGTTTCAAAGTTCACCTTGATAGTATCCTGATCCTGCAGGTCGATAGCATCCATGGAATCGTACCGTATAATAGGGAAAGCGGCATTAATAGCATTTCGCTCATAAATGGCCCCATAGGATTCAGCCAGGATGGCCTGCACACCAAGCGATTTAAAACAATCTACTGCCTGCTGTCGCGAGCTTCCGCTTCCAAAATTCTTCTGTACCACCACAATATCTCCGAGTTTCGCCTTTTTGGCAAAATCTTCATAGCCCTCCAGGTTATCAAAAGTATACTGTCCCATCTCCTCAATATCAGTAATGGAGAGATAGCGGTTATGGAAAATCATATCCGTATCGATATTGTCTTCTTTAATAAACCATACTCTGCCTTCCACCTCTTTGGGCCGGTCGTGTACTAGCTCTTTTTCCTTTTTTTCTGATTTTTCCGTCTCAGGAGCTTTCGGTTCGAACATCATGGGCTCGTCGGGAATATCGTTGGGCGAGGTAATATAGCCTGCTACGGCCGAAGCAGCAACAACAGCCGGTGAGGCCAGGTACACTTCGCCTTTTCCCTGTTTTCCCGGGAAATTTCTGTTTCCTGTGCTGATAGTCACCTCTCCGGGTCCGTTCTGCCCCACCTGTCCGGCTGCACATCCGGCACAACCGGCATTGGAAAGCAAGGCGCCCGCATTTTTGAAAACCTGAACAAGTCCTTCACTCAGGGCCTGCATCCACACTTCGTTTGTCGAAGGTACAATCTTCAACACCACACCGGGAGCTACCTGTCTGCCTTCCAAAACAGCAGCAGCAATGCGCAAATCTTCCAGGCGTCCGTTGGTACAACTTCCGATAAAAGCGGAATCAATCTTGGTCTTCTTCACTTCAGTTACCGGCACGGTATCGTGCGGTTTTCCGGGTCTGGAAACCCTTGGCTCGAAGGTAGAAATATTAATATCATGTTTTTCCTGGTAGACTGCATCCGGGTCTGCTTCTAACTTCTCTAATTTCCTTCCGGCTCTTAATTCACTATACTCCATCACTTCATCATTTGGCGGGAAGAGCAGTATGATGGCTCCCATCTCGGTTCCCATGGAAGCAATGGTAATACGCTCATCCAGCGTCAACTCATCAATAGCCTCTCCATACAGTTCAACGCTGTATCCCAAAAGTGTATTGGCTCCAAAGCGATCCAGAATATTCAACACCATATCTTTGGCTGTAACGCCGAGGGGACGTTTTCCTTTAAAGTTCAGCTTCAACGATGGCGGGACTTTAAACCATACTTTGCCCCTGCTCCAGGCGGCAGCAATATCTTTATCGCCCATTCCCTGACCAAAGGAGCCAATGGCTCCCAAAATATTCGCGTGCGAATCGGTAGTTACGGCTGTGCTCCCGGGATATGCAAGCCCCTCATGGATAAGCGTGTGCGTGCCGATTCCGTTATCAATATCGAACACACGAATCCCGCGATCTCGTGCAAAAGTCCTGCATATCTGCTGGTTCACTGCATATTTTTGATCGGATCCGGTGGGATTGCAATCGAAGGTAAAAAAGGTCTTGGTGGGATCATCGATACCCAGATCATTGTCTTTGATGTTCTTCACCACATTGGCGCCACCAAAATCACGCGCCGCTCTGGCATCTATTTCAACATCTATAATATCACCGGGCTTCACTACATTCTCTTTGGAGTGATTGGCCAGGATTTTTTCAATCATTGTCATGCCCATAGCTGTTCATTGTTTTAGGTTAGAAACTAAGACTAACAAATTTAAACTATTTAAGTGATTTTCCATGGCAATTTTTTAACTATTCAGGTCCCCTTTATGAAAGCGGTTATTGCCAATATTTTACACTATTTGATTTTTATTTAAAGCATAGAAATTTACCTTTGCAGAATTATTTTTGCGACCATGAAGACCCTGCTGAAGCGAAATATCATCCTCCTTTACCTGATTAAAATTGCCAAATGGTTCATGCTCTACATGCCCATTGTGGTGCTCTTCTATGAAGAAAACGGGCTGAGCATGAAGCATGTCTTCCTTTTGCAGGCCATCTACAGCATCGCCATTGTGGTGCTGGAAATTCCCTCCGGCTATTTGGCCGATGTGCTTGGTAGGAAAAAGACCCTGGTCATTGGAACCATGCTGGGATTTATGGGATTTGTGGTGTACAGTTTTTCCTTCGGATTTTGGGGTTTCCTCCTGGCCGAGATGGTTTTGGGCATGGGACAGAGCCTGATTTCCGGCGCCGATTCGGCCATGCTCTACGACACCCTGGAAGATATGGACCGTTCGGAGGATTATATCAAATTTGAAGGAAGGATGGTCTCCATCGGGAACTTTGCCGAGGCAATAGCCGGTATTTTAGGCGGACTCCTGGCCACTATTAGTCTCCGCTTGCCCTACATGGCACAAGCCGGCGTGGCGCTTATTGGCGTACCTGCCGCTATTTTACTGGCCGAACCGGCCCGCTACAAGCAGCTGATGAAGGCCAAATTCAGGGACATTCTCCAAATTGTGAAATATGCACTACATGACCACCGGGAGTTGAAGTGGAACATCATTTTTTCGTCCGTTATTGGCGCTTCTACACTCACTATGGCCTGGTTTGTGCAGCCCTACTTTGAACTACTGGCCCTGCCTGTGGGCCTTTTCGGGGTCTTATGGACCATCCTGAATTTAACGGTTGGTATTAGT
>CAYVSF010000121.1:0-7734 GCA_964453775.1 uncultured Bacteroidales bacterium | reverse complement strand
CTTTTTCCCGTTTTTGAACAAAACCGAGCTCTTCTAACTCACTATGGCTTAAAGTAGTTATCTCTTTTTGCATATAAAAGTGCAGTGCTTTTTTTGTTTGCTTTTTGGCTCAAAGACCTGGTCTAAATCGAATTATTCTTCTTTTTTCTGATTTTCTTTGATGCTCTCTTCAATTCGTTTTTCCAATCCTTCCAGTCGTTCAATATCCTTTTTTATCTTTTCTTTGTCTGAAGATGCTACCTGTTCCTTTAAGGCTTCTTTGAGTTTCCCCTTTTTTTCTCTGAGTTTTTTGAGGTAATCTTTCTTATTTTCAATCTTTTCTGCTTCAATGGCTTCATCAAAGACCATTTCTTCCGGTGTAGCAGTTGTTTTTTCTTTTTCGGGCTCTACAATTTGCTTCGGGATGAATGCTGTTTCATCCACCTTTCGCTGGTTCATAAAAGTAGGCGATACAATCTCTATTTTCTTCTCGTGTAAGAGGTCCATTACTTTAGCATTTAACAGGGAGGAAGTACTAAAATACTTGCTGCTGTCTTCCAGAAAACCATGAATCTTATAAACCACCGAAAAATCTTCCAGCGAAAGAATATATACGTAAGGATCTTTCAGGCCGGTTTGTTTTGCTGCATCTACCAGAGCTTGTTCAATTTTAACACGGGACACATCATAGCCCAGGGAAACTGTAGTAGATATCACGGTATTGGACTTTCGGGTCAATTTTACAGGATGAGTGGCAATGTACAAGTTGGGGATTGTTACAAAGTTGCTGTCTTCCAACTGGATTTCGGTATGAAAAATGCTCTTATTAATCACCCGCCCATGCAAATCAGCTACCTGTATCAAATCACCATTTCGAAAGCGGTTCATGGAATGGTTCATCAAACCGGCCATAAGGTTCCCGAGTAAGGTAGTGGAGCTCAACGCAATACCTGCGCTGATAATGATACCCAGAAAACTCAAAATCTGACCTTTCAGGCTTTTATCGATGGGGAGTGAAAGGATGAAAACAAGTACAGCTATGAATATAAGGCTAAATGAAATGCTTCTTTTAACCACGTTGGCTGTGGATTTCACATGCTTCATTCGTCGAAATATCCATGTGTTAATGAATAGCAGGACCACCAGGATAACAATCACCATTGTGGGTTCTATGTATTTTGTCAGTGTTTCCAGAAAAGAATCCATGTACTTCCGGTTTTGATTTATATAAAGATAATGCGGTAAAGCTTAAATCGCAAGTTCTATAGATATAAGAAGCCCGGATAATCCATGCCAAAGGGGCATTGAGCTTTATCCGGGCAGACCTGCTTTTAGCGAAATGGCTGGTCTATTTTAATTCCAATTTTTCCAATTCCTCCAGTTGCTTTTCCAACTCTTTCATGTGCTTTTCTTTATTGATGGCATCCATATGCTCAAGTTCTTCAATTGTTTTTTGCACTTTGTGCTGCATCTCCTCTGTATCAATCTGTTCTATGCGTTCCTGAGCGGCCTTTAAACGAGCTTCCATCTCTTCTTCAGAAAGGCTTCTGCCTACTTCGGCGTAAATAGAGTCGAAATCAATTTCCCCGATGGCCTTAAAGGCTGTTTTCATGCTCTCTTCAATTATCCCTGCCAGATTTTCATCCAGATATTCATAGGAAGCTTCCAGTTCCCTGCGAACCTCTTCGTTATCGATATCTTCAAGCTCTTTGCGGGCTTCCCGCATGGCTTTGCGCATACTATCATTGCTAATGTCTACTTCTTTCATAGCTTGCTGCACATTTCTTTGGATTTCTTCCCAATCGATATTCTGGACCTGTTTCATCGCTTCCTGCACTTCCTTCCGGATTGCTTCTTCATCAATATTTGCAATCTCTTCCCGGGCTTCCCGGAGATCATGCTCAGCTTCTTTAAGGTCTGCCATGGTGTTATCAATCGTGTCCTGATATTGATTCATTTCACTTTCCGGCACTTTCTCACCATCAACATAGAGGGCTTTTACTTCTCCATTGCGGATAACCATTTTTAACTCTTCACGCTTTCCGGTTTTCTCATTCCTGGTAATGCGCTTTACCACATTGTCTTCCACATCATACTGCTTATCCTGGTTAAAATGGATTGTATCAGAAATGGTTTCCGGAAGCAGGGTCGGCAATTCAGAAGGCAAGGGACCGGGAGTTGATTCCAAATTCACTTCGGATTTTTCTCCTGATTTGGCGGGCTGCAGACTTGTAAAGCTGATAAGGGCTATTGCTGCTATCATAATAATTCCCGCAATGAACTTATCGCTTTTATCAAATTTTTGTTTGGGTTTCATAAGCATTCGTTTAATTCTGTTCAACATTTGATTTCCCGAGCCGCTGAAAGCTACCGCGGAATAATGCTTTTGCGTGCTCAGTTCTTTAATATACAATAAGGTGTTGGCATAGTCTGTGGATTTAGAGCAAACAGACAATGCGGCATCATCACAACAGTTTTCGCGTTCTTCCCGGATTTTAGCGGAGATATACCACATTCCGGGGTGAAAAAAGAAAATACTCTCGATGATGCTTTGTATAAGGTTTATCATATAATCTTCTCTTCTGATATGTGCCAGTTCATGAGCCAAAACAGCATCAATTTGCTGCCAGGGTAATTGTGTTAACACTTGCATAGGAATTAGGAGCACGGGACGAAAGAAGCCAATTACCATGGGGCTGTCCAGGGAATCCAGAACGGCAGTTTTGAATTTCCTTCTTAATCGCATTCCGGCTACAATCTGATCGATGCGCTGAAGCATCTTTTGATCCTTCATGGGTCGGCTCTCTAGCCTGTACCGGTTGGTGAAATAGAAACTAACAGCATAGCGTATTAAAAACAGGATGAAACCGGTTATCCAAAATACAAAAACCAGGTTGCTATTCTCCATCAATTGCTTTTGCACGAATTCTATTTTATTCAAAAAACCGGAGAAACTAAATTCGGTCTGGTCGTTGTTGGTGTTTAGAACGGTCGTTGACTGAACTATTTCAATTTCTGCATAACCGCCATTTTGCAAACTGGCTTCATGCCTGAATTGATGTACGTCAATGATTGCGACCAGTAAAAAGGCAAGGAGAGAAGCAATTCCCAGTAAATAACGTAACCTGGCTGACTGTCTGCGTAAAATACTTAGCAAAATGGCCAGAACAATACTGATTAAGGCCCCTTTCCACACCATCTGTAAAAAGGCAAACTCAAAGGCATCTATTGGTATGTTCTGAATGAATTCCATACTAAGATTTGTTTTCGTGTTCGCGAATCAGTTGTTTAATTTTCTCTAACTCCTCGGCCGACGTTTTATTGCTGCCAAGCAATTGCATCACCAGACGGGAGGCTGATCCTGAGAAAGCACTATCCATGAAGTTTTCCAGCAAATTCTTTTCCATCTTATCCCGACTTTTAACAGGTGCATATATATGTTGGCGCTGCGTTTTATTCACATTGAGCAAGCCTTTTTCGGCCATGATTTGCATCAACTTTAAGGTGGTGGTGTAGCCTGTTTTTCTTTTATAAGACAATGCTTCGTTTACAAACTTAACAGTAGAAGGGCCTTTATCATAAAGGATCTGCAGGATTTCCAGTTCCGATTCCGTGGGTTTTTTCTTCTTGCTTTTCATAGGATATCAAATCTTTAGTGCAAATATATACGAATATTTTCGTACTTGTCAAGTTTAGATACGAAAAATTTCGTAAAAAATGTTAAAATGTAGTTTTTATAAAAGTTGGAAAGTGTATTGTATTTTCCTTATTTTGCTTCAAATTCCCTGAAAATGAGTTTACTTTTAAATAAAGACAAGCAGGTCTTATACCATCTGGATTTCCAACTATCCCATCTGGATTTCATCAAATCATTATTAAATAAATATGGATATAAGCTTTATCAGATAAAAACCTTTGAAGATTTTATCCAAACCATAGAGGATTCAGCACAGAAAACTCTTGCAAAATCAGCAATAAAGCTTAATAAGCCCATTTTTCTTGAAGAAAATCTGGAAAAACAGGAGCATATAGCGTTTTTCAACTCTTTGTTATATACGTTGCATTGGTTAACGAATGTTTTTGATCAATTTGGAATTGGTTTCTCCATATTCAATAAGTCCAGGCACATTCTCTTCAATACCTCTTTCATGGAATACATCTATTCCGATTACAGCAATTACCAATCCCTTAAAGTAGGCGATACATTAATTCACGAGGACCGGAAAGCTTTTAGGCGCGAGGTGGTGCAACTGGTATCCAGCAAAAAAGAAAGAGCAAAATTACAGATTCACAGTGTTACAATGGAAAGCAAGATTGTTCGGTCCCTATTGTTCATCGGTTTTGCTACTCAAATAGAAGGAGACGGCTTTGTAATTGGTTACTTTATGGATTCGCAAGAGAACAACAGCAGATACTTGGAGGTAATGATAAATGAGGCCAATATATTGATCGAAAATCTTGTTCAGGTACATCATCTAAGCGATATATCAAGAGAACCTGCACATTTATTCCAGCAGCATCCCGTAAAAAATGTTCATTTTACAAAGCGTGAGCAAGAGGTACTGCACCTCATATTTGAAGGGCTTAGCAATAAAGAGATGGCCGGGAAACTGAATATTGGTGTAAGAACTGTAGAGACACACCGGGCCAATATGCTTAGTAAAACAAACACCAAAAACACGGCAGGCCTTATTCGATTTGCTTTGCGCAACCGTTTCTTGCATTAAATCAAACTACGTATTATTACATAGAAATAGTTAAATCCGTAATTCAACTGTTTCTGGAGGTGCTTTTGCTGTCTACATTTGCATTAAAGAAACTGCGTATGAATATGGTGCTAATTGATGATGATGTAAATAATGTTTTTTTGTTAGAGGAGATCATGTGCCCCTCATTTTCTATCACGTCTTTTACAAACCCTTCTAAAGCACTGAGCTATATCAAAACACACCATCCACATGTTATTATTTCTGATTTGATGATGCCGGTTGTTGATGGTCTGAAACTATTGAAGACCGCCAAATCGCTTAGTCCATCAATTACCTTCATTATGTATACAGCCTGTGATGACAACTGCTATATGGAAGAGGCATTTCGCCAGGGAGTCGACGCTTATCTGGTTAAACCAATGGGAGTTAATGAATTTATGAACTCTATTAAAAAAATCATACAACAAACCAATATAAATTAAGCTTATGGAAAGAGAAAATACCACGGGTTCGTTAGAATCGTATTTAACCTTCAAATTACAAGATGAAGAATTTGGTATGCATGTCAGCCAGGTTTTAAATATTCTGGAAATGATGCATATTACGAAAATCCCAAAGTTACCGGAATATTTAAAAGGGGTCATCGATCTTAGGGGCAACGCCGTACCGGTAATTGACACCCGTCTAAAGACCGGATTTGGCAATACAGCTTATGATACCAATACCTGTATCATCGTAACTGAAATGCAAATTGAAGCAGAGCGGGTTCTTGCAGGTGCAATTGTGGATGAAGTAGTGGCTGTCATCGAAATCCAAAAAAAAGATATACTGAATCCTCCTGAAATTGGAAATCAGAAACTCTCCAACATTATCACCGGCATGGTAAAAAAGGACGATAGCTTTATCATGCTCATGGACATGAAAAAGCTATTCACCTTTTCGGAAATAGAGCAGATTAAAGCTTCCAGCGGTGCAGCCTGATATTTATAAACTAAATAATAAACCAGAAAAGTCAGTATTCATTTATTAAACCATTGCACATGAAAAGATTAAAAGACATAAAAATCGGAACGCGGCTGAACATCGTACTCAGCATTACCTTTTTACTCATTATTGGAGCCCTGGGTTTCTATACAACGAATGTTTTAACAGGGCAAATACAAGAGAATACAGATACCAGGATGACCGAGCAAGTGAATGATCTGTCTCGTTTTATCGAATCGGAGGTAGCCAGGAATCAAGAAAGCATTAACCATGCCTTAAAAACAACCCAATTTACAATTGAAAATGCAGGAAAGCTCCAAGTGCGCACAGACACCGCACTTAACATAAAAGTTTTAAATCAGGCCGGTGGAGGTACACATACTGAAGAACTGCCTGTATGGGAAATCAGTGGAGAAACACTGCAGGATAATTCAGAGTTTGTGGACCAAATTAAAACCATCACCGGAGCGGAGATTTCAATATTTCAAAAGATACAGGGAGGATTTGCACGTATTGCAACTACTGTAACAGATCCGCATGGCGTTAGGCAAACCGGCTCCTTTATCAGTGCAAATTCCGATGTGGCAAAAGCCATAAGTAGTGGACAGATTTTTAAAGGAAGAGCTGTGGTTATTGACGAGTGGTATCTTACGGCACAAGCCCCCATAAGACATAATGGCGAAATTATTGGCATTATTGGCGTTGGCATGCCGGAAAAAGACCTGGCTGGTTTAAGAGAAATCTTTTATGAAAAAAAATACTATAAGAATGGGTATCCTTATCTTGCAAGTAGTGAGGGTGAAGTGATAATTCATCCGCAGCGAAATCAAGAAGGGGAAAATCTTTCTAATCTTGAATTTGTAAATACAATGCTTAATGATCCCAATAAAGCTGGGAAAATGGATTATTTATGGGAAGGACAGGCCAAATTCCAGTACTTTAATTATGTGGAAGTTATTGATTCCTACGTAGCTGTTACCATTTTCCGAAAGGACTACATGGATATCGTACGACAAACAAGAATGGCTCTTGTTGTCGCTATTCTTATTGGTGTAGTTATTTTCGTATTCATCATTAGTAGGTTAAGCAAAACCATTAGCAAGGGTTTAAAGCAGGGTGTGGCTTTTGCAAAACAGGTAGCTGAAGGAGATCTTACTGTTACTGTGGATATTGATCAAAAAGACGAAGTGGGAGAGATGGCTAATATCCTGAACAAGATGGTATTAAAAATCCGTGAAGTGGTGGAGAGTGTTCATCAGGGTTCAAACTACATCGCTTCTGCAAGCCAGCAAGTTAGTTCAAGTTCACAGGAGTTAAGTCAAAGCTCTTCCGAACAGGCTTCATCTGTTGAAGAAGTATCTTCTTCAATGGAAGAGATGGCCGGTAGCATCCAGCAAAATACTGATAATTCGAATCAAACTGCTAAAATAGCCACGGAAGCAGCGCAGGGAATGGAAAAGATGAACAATTCAAGCCAGAAAAGTCTTGAATCCATCCGCAATATCTCTGAAAAGATAACCATCATTAACGATATCGCATTTCAGACAAACATTTTGGCTCTTAACGCTGCGGTTGAAGCTGCCAGGGCCGGAGAGCATGGGAAAGGTTTCTCTGTTGTAGCTACAGAAGTAAGAAAGCTGGCAGAAAAAAGTAAAGAAGCAGCAGATGAGATCGTCGATTTGGCTAACACAAGTGTTAAGGTATCCGAGGAATCGGGAGAAATCCTTGAAAGTTTACTACCACAAATTGAAAAAACAGCTAACCTGGTGAATGAGATTAGCGCTTCTTCAAACGAACAAAACAACGGCACGGATCAGATCAATGGCGCTGTTCAGCAACTAAATCAGGCTACACAGGAAAACGCCGCTTCCTCAGAAGAATTGGCTACCAGTGCAGAAGAATTATCCAGCCAGGCCGAGCAACTGAAGCAGACGATTGCCTTTTTCAATTTAAATGGAGAAGATGATTCGAAAGCTACTGGTAAGGGAAACATGAACGCACCCAGGCAGGACACACAGCAACAACAAAATACTGCAGCGTTCAACCAAAACAATCAACAGAC
>CAYVSF010000120.1:0-7836 GCA_964453775.1 uncultured Bacteroidales bacterium | reverse complement strand
TTCATGGAGCGGTAAACTTTCAATCGGCAGATTTTAAGCAGGGAGGAATCAATCTGAGTTATGTGGTTTTTAAAGATGGGAATGTTGATTTTAGCAATATCCGATTTGGAAATGGCGAAATCAACTTCAAGAACAGCTGGTTTGGTAATGGTCACAAAAACTTTCAATACGCCCATTTTGGCGACGGACAGGCCCTTTTCGTAAATACCGAATTCAACGATGGGGATGCCTCTTTTATCAATGCAGAATTTGGCACAGGAAAGGTTTCGTTTAAGATTGCCCGCTTTGGAGAAGGAAAGGTCGACTTTCATTTTTCCAAATTCCAAAGTAAGGATATCTCTTTTGAACGAACCGAATTTGGAGACGGGAAAGTAGATTTCAGAACTGTTGAATTCAATAGCGGAAAAGTAAATTTCAACCGCTCGGTTTTTGGCAAAGGCGAAAAACTTTTCGAAGCCATTCAATTAAAAAATGGGAGAATCTCCTTTCGCAAAACCGATTGGGGCGATGGGAATATCAATTTTGAAATTCTGGAATTGGGAGATTCCAGGATGGTTTTCGACAATGGAAATTTCGAGAAAGCCAATCTCTCCTTTTACAACTCGCAGATTAAAACACTTTCGCTAAAAGGCTGCCATCTTGATTATTATGTGGACCTGCGTGTTGCAAAATGCGAATTGATAGACATGTCGGATGTCATCGCCAGGGATATCATCGATTTGAAACCACACGAGTTTGATGTGCAAATTGATACTTTGAATTTTTCGGGGTTGCGCCTCATAGGCAGAATCTATATCGACTGGAAAATGAACCGGGTATTGGAAATCATTAATTCACAGCAGGACACTTCAAATCGTGAAAAATCGGAACAATTTCGCATTTTGAAAGAAAACTTTAACATAACAGGGCAATATACGGATGAAGACAAGGCCTATGTCCAGTTCAAGCGCTATGAGATGAAAGCCGATTTAAAAGATGCGATTCAAAACAATCCCTGGAGCAGGATCTGGGAATACCCCTCGTATTTTTTCCGGTGGTTGGTTTTCGACAAAGTGGGCCTGTATGCAACCGATCCGGTTAGAGTACTTATAAGCATGGTTTTCGGCTACCTGTTCTTCACCATGCTCTATCTCATATTGCCCTTAATTGCTGATACCAAAATCGTTTCATCACTGGGAGATCCGGATAAACTCTCCTCCATCAAAGTGGCATTTTATCACAGTGCTATCACCTTTTTAACCATTGGATATGGCGATTATTACCCTTCCGGTGTAATCCGATGGATATCGAGCATAGAAGGCTTTGCAGGACTATTTCTGATGTCCTACTTTACAGTGGCCTTTGTGCGAAAAATACTTCGATAAATATACAGTTAGATTAATATGTTAATCTTATTCCTTCTGGTTCTGCTTGGCTTTGTTGCATTAATCCTGGGTGCTAACTGGCTGGTAAAAGGGGCATCTGCCCTGGCACGAAGGTACAATGTTCCCGATTTAGTTATTGGTCTGACCGTTGTTGCATTTGGCACCTCCATGCCGGAATTGGTGGTTAATATCATCGCATCGCTGGATGGTTATTCTGATATTGTACTGGCGAATATTGCAGGTAGCAACAATTTCAACTTGTTCATTATTTTAGGAATATCAGGTATTATTCTTCCCATTACGGTAAAATCTTCCACTGCATGGAAAGAAATTCCATTAGCCATTTTTATTTCTGTATTTCTGATTTTACTTCTCAACAACTTTTGGCTTGCCGGACAAAGCCAGTTAAGTCGTTGGGATGGTAGTATTATGCTGGCATTTTTCTTTCTGTTTTTATATTACATTTTTCAACAGTTGAAAAAAGAACCTGTTTCACAAAAGCAAGCTGTGCAACAAGCCTTACAAAAAACATGGTTTTTGATCCTTATCGGATTGGTTGGGCTGATTGCCGGAGGACAACTTGTGGTAAACAAAAGTGTAAGTATTGCAAACCATTTTGGAATGAGTGAAAAAATGATTGGACTAACCATTGTGGCTGCAGGAACATCCTTACCGGAACTCGTAACTTCTATTGTAGCAGCCCTGAAAAAGAACAGCGATATCGCTATTGGGAACGTCATCGGCTCTAATATTTTCAATATTTTGCTGGTGTTATCAATAAGTAGTATTATACAGCCCATTAACTATCACCCCAAATTCAATATTGATTTTTATATGCTAACAGGAGGTTCTCTGTTTCTATTATTAGCTATGCTTACCGGAAAAAGGAAAAGGCTAGACCGTTGGGAAGCAGTGCTGCTTTTGGGATTTTTTCTTATATATACGACTCTTCTTGTTGTGAAAGAAATATAAATAAAGTACATACAGGAACTATTCATCCAGTAAGTCGGGACGCAATCTGCGGGTTCTCTCCATGGACTGCTCTTCCCTCCATTTTTCGATGGCCTGAAAGTTTCCGGACAAAAGCACTTCAGGAACTTTCCATCCCTTATATTCTGCAGGGCGGGTATATACTGGCGGAGCCAATAAATTATCCTGAAAGGAGTCGGTTAGGGCCGATGTTTCATCCGACATGGCACCCGGCAATAATCGCACAACACTATCTACAATAACTCCACCAGCCAGTTCGCCTCCGGTAAGCACGTAATCGCCAATGCTAATTTCACGTGTAATAAGGTGTTTGCGCACCCGCTGATCGATACCCTTATAATGTCCGCATAGGATGATCAGATTACTATAAGTAGCCAGTTCGTTGGCCATTGTTTGCTGGTATTTTTCTCCATCCGGAGAGGTGTAAATAACTTCATCATAGTCCCGCTCAGCCTGAAGCTTCGTGATGATTTTATCGATTGGTTCAATGCTCATCACCATGCCAGCTCCCCCACCAAATGCATAATCATCCACACTGCGATATTTATCACTGGAATAGTCGTGTAAATTGTGCACATGGATTTCTGCGATGCCTTTTTCTTTCGCACGGTTAATTATGGAATGATTTAAAAAGCTATCAAGCAAATCGGGAATGGCAGAGATAATATCTATACGCATGGCAATAGGTTTTTGCAAAAATAAAAAAGACTTTTCAATATCACAGGACTTATTGCATTTTGCCAATATGTCACCTGGAATCTTCGCAAATCGGCCAATATGGCATTTAAAGAGTATGAAGTCCGGTATTTTTGGCGTAAAAATTAAATGGCATATGCTTTGTCTGTATCCTATCAGAATCGAAAAAAAGAATTAATAACTAAAATTAAATAATTATGACACTTGTAAAATATCACAGACCTGCGAGAGTTCAGAATTCAGAAAAAGATTTAATGAATGAACTATTTGGAAGCATGATGAACGAAAGCATGCCTCAAAGAAAACAATTTTTTGCCATGCCGGCAGCGAATATTTATGAATCCAATGTAGATTTCAGAATTGAACTGGCGGTACCAGGCTTTGAGAAGAACGATTTCTCTATTGATCTTGAAAAAGAGTACCTCACGGTATCGTTAAACAAAGATGAAGAAATGAAAGACAATGAGAAAGTTCATTACAGAGAGTACAAATACAACGATTTCAGCCGTTCCTTCAAAATTTCGGACAAAATCAATAAGGAAAAGATTGAAGCCATTTACAATAACGGGATTCTACAAATTGCACTTCCAAAGAAAGAAGAAGCCATTGAAAAAGGGCCACGAACAATTAAAATTTCCTAGATAAACACACGGTTAAACCGTTTATAAAAAAGAGGCTCATAAAGCCTCTTTTTTTTATGAAACAGCCTGTCTTTCTTTCGTAAACTTCGTATACTCTTTTGTATCGATTATTTCTTTAAGATACTGCACCAATTGCCAAACTTCATGATAGGTATTGTATAGAGCAATAGGAGCTATTCTGATATTATTGGGCGGTCTGAAATCGGGAACTACATTTTTCGCCTTTAAAGCTTCATTAATTCTCAGCGCCTCTGTTTCATGCGAAATAGAAACATGACCGCTTCTTTTATCAGAATCTTTAGGAGTGACTATACTAAAATTATAGGGTTCCTTACACAATATCTCCTCCATTAGGTCAATAAAATAATCTGTCAGTTTTTTAGATTTCTCGCGTATATTTTCAATTCCAGCTTCCAGGGTAATGTTTAGCGCTCCCTCTATCGGTGCAATTCCAAGTATCCCGGGTGTAGATATTTGCCATCCTCCTGCGTTTTTCTCATTTTCAAAATCCACCAATAAATCAAATTGCTTGTTTTTTCTGTAGCCGAACCAACCTGCCAACTTTGGTTCTCTTTCGAAATGCTTTTCATTCAAATAGAGGAAAGCAGGAGCTCCTGGACCTCCGTTCATATATTTGTAGCTACAAAAGGTAGCAAAATCAACCCCCCATTTATCGAAGTAATGAGGAATTACCCCCGCCGAATGGCTGCAATCGAATCCAATCAGTATTCCCCGTTTGTGCGCCTCTATTGTCAGGTATTCCATATCCAGCAATTGTCCGCTTTTATAAAGCACCGATGGTAAGAAAACCAGGGCTACCTCATCGGTCATTTGGTTCACAATCGCCTCCTCGCTCAAAGTTAGTCCATCTGCCGAGGATGCCAAAACAAGGTGCTCATTCGGAGGCAGATGGTGCAATTTTAACTGTCCCTGCAAGGCATAAATATCAGAAGGAAAATTCAATTCATCTGCCAGAATTTTCGTTCTTCTCCCTTCGGGCTGAAAAAAACTACTGATAAGCGAATGAATATTAATAGTGGTGCCGCCTGTCATTATCATTTCCGAAGGCTTTGCACCCACAATTTTCGCCGCCTGTTCCCCCATACGCTCGGCCAAATAGAACCAGGGAATTTCACCCTGCAGCCATCCATTAATTGCTTGTGTTTTCCATTCATTCACAATTCGTGTTAAAGATTTCTCAGCATCTATACTCATCAAACCTAGGGAGTTTCCGTCTACATAAATTGTATTTTCAGGGATATAGAACCTTGAACGAAAACCTGCCAAGGGGTCAGCCTTATCAAGTTTACGAGCATATGCTTCAGAAATATCTATTCTTGCATTCATGTTTTTATTTTTTGACCATCAATCCGATGCAGCGTTTAATATTGCCATAAGTATCGTCAAAGATAGTGTCGCTATTCTACGAACAAGGTTATAAAAAAGAATTGAAACTTTTAGTATATCTGTAAAACTTTTAAGGAAATCAGTACGTTACTATTATAGATCCCATTTATTGGAATAATTGCAAATTCTTATTTGATGTCCATTCGTTCTGAGAAAGAGAAAAAAAAATCAAAAGTATCAAACCCTGAGAATTCTTTCAGGCACGATAATCATATGGACGAACTTATTATCAAGGCCAATTCTGATTTTCAAATAACCTGGCTCAACGATGCAGCCCAATATTTTTTTAACACAGCTAAATCCCAGACACCCGATCAGCTTAACGAACTCATTCAAATAAATGGGGAGCAGTCTAAGTTAATTAATCGCAAGACAGACAAGAATAGCAGTGGTGCCGCTCAATTTATTATTTACTATCCGGGTAAAAACAACACGCAACAAAAAATAAACTGGACATTAACCAAATTAGATGATAGTATCATTTGCACCGGTGTTCCCTATCATCAACCCGATGGGTTCACTTCTTCACACCCGCTATTTTCAACCAACCTGGATTATCTTATTGATTTGTTACCTGAAATAGTATTTGAAGTGGATCATAATTTCAGTCTTAAATTCTTAAATAATACAGGGTACTCGATTTTAGGATATTCAGCCAATGAACTGCTGTCAATGGAGCATCCCGATAAAGTACTTTTTCCGGAATCGGATCGCGCATTAATGCTGGCGAATTTCAAAAAAGTATTAAATGGCAGAAAATCTGCCGGAAATATTTACAGGCTAATTAATAAGCAAAAGCAGATTTTAAACATTGAGCTCCATAGTGTTCCTATCTACAAAGGCGATGAGATAATAGGTGTAAGAGGCATTGGGATTAATGTGACGGAAAAGCACAAGCTTCGTAAAATTCTGGAGATGGAGAAGGAAAAATACGAAGAAATCATCAATAATGCACCTATCATCTATCAACTCATAGATGAAGATGGCTACATTCGTGATATAAACCCGGGTTGGCAACGATTGATAGGACATTCGAAAGAAGAAATACTGGGAAAGCATTTTTCTGAAGTATTACACCCCGATTTCAGGGAAAAATTCAGGCATCGACTTCCCCACTATGTTGAAAGAGGGGAAATCATAGATGTACAATACAAAATTAAAGCCTATGGTGACAACGACATCGACGTAAGCATGGGCCTGCGAATGAGCAACCAACGGTTTAAAAATAAAAAATTATTGCATTGTACATTAAAAGACATTACCCTTCAAAAGAAAGCTGAATCAACACTTATAGAGTCTGAAAACAGGCTAATTGAAATCAATTCCACCAAAGATAAATTCTTCTCCATCATTGCGCATGATCTTAAGAATCCTTTTAATGATCTAATTGGATTTGCTCAATTGCTTTCCATGAATGTGCATAAATACAACAAGGAAAAATTAAAGCAGTTTTCGAATATTATATTGGATAGTTCCAGAAGAGGATATAATCTGTTGGAGAATCTTCTGGAATGGTCGCGTTCCCAAACCGGAACCTTGAAATTTCATCCAGCCCGTATTGATATCAAAAAGCTTGTCGTTGAAACGATTGAAACGATTGAACAACAAGCAAAGAAAAAAGACATAGAAATTAAGAACAGACTTGATGGAGCTGTTCAGCTTTTCATTGATCAGAACATGATGAAAACGGTAATAAGAAACCTTCTGACAAACAGCATTAAATACTCGGAGCCAAAGGGGGAGGTTCTTATTGAAGGCGAAAAAAACAACAAGCATTATCACATCAGAATTCAAGATAATGGTGTTGGCATAAAAGAAAAGGATATTGATAAACTCTTTCGAATTGATCAATCCTACAGCACAGAAGGAACAGCAAATGAAAAAGGCACAGGACTTGGCTTGATTTTGAGCAAAGAGTTTGTTGAGCGGAACAAAGGCAAAATATGGGTGGAAAGTGAATATGGAAAGGGAAGTACCTTTAATATAAGGCTTCCTCTACCTGAAGCAAAAACTTAAATCAATTAAAAACATAAAACCATTGCCCAAAAATTGAATTTAAATTTTGGCATAACAATCGAAAAAAAAGGAGCTAATATGATTTAGCTCCTTTCCTATTCATATATTTATTTCCTCTTAATCTTTAATTCTACCCAATCGTAATGCTTTTATAATCCAATTTGGAACATTCTTGTTGGCCCTTTTCTTTTTCAGGTTCAGATACAATCCAAGTTTCTTAAATATTGGAATTCGATGGGTTTCTACAAATTCAATCAGCGTTCCATCCGGATCTTCAATATAAGAAAAATGTCCGGCAGCCTCTCCCATGTCAAAACTCTCATCCGCCTTTTCGGGAGGTCGGCTATCCACTGTAAAAGAGAAACCCAGCTTATCGCACTTCTCTTTCAATGCAGCCATCCCACGAATATCATAACATAAATGGATAAACCCCAGATCTCCCCAAAAACGATCTTCATATATCTTCCGGGGCTTCTCCTCTTTCAATTGTACCAATTCAATATAACTATGGCCAAAGAGCTTACTAAAGCTTCCTTCCCAATCCTTACTTGCTTTAAGCAACACACGTCTCATTCTGGCATCGCCCCCGTTGAGCATGGACAAATCCTTGAAATTACTTTCGGCATCATACACCACCTTATCATACCCCAGGATGTCGCTATACACTTTTATGGAGGCGTCAATATCAGTTGTATGAATAAAATCAGATGAAATTTCACTTA
>CAYVSF010000119.1:0-7847 GCA_964453775.1 uncultured Bacteroidales bacterium | reverse complement strand
ATTATGTGGTTACCGGTGGCAGGCAAATGTTCGAAATTAGCAGATCCAACCTGGAGGCATCAAATGTAAAGGTAGGTGCCGATTTGCTTAGTCTGGGAATATCAAAATAAATTCGTTAATCTAAACCTATTCTAAAATGAAAAATTCATATTCTAAATATATATTTATTTCGTTGCTGCTCATTGCTCTATCAGGAATGCAAATGAACACTTATGCACAGGAGCCGGAGAAAGATTATTCAGAGATGACCAAAGAAGAAATAATGGAAATGAGCTACGATGAGCTGCTCAATTTACCATTTGAAGATTTATTAACCCTGGCCGATATCGTGGGCGTTTCTGCGGAAGAGTTACTGGAAATGATATTGAACCAGGAAGTATCTACAGCCTCCAAAAAAGCCGAAAGCGTTTTCGATTCACCGCTCTCTACTTCGGTTATTACAAGCGAGGAAATTATGAGTTCGGGCGCCAATAGCATACCGGAACTGTTTCGTCTGGTGCCCGGAATGATTGTTAGAGAGAAAAGCAATGGGAATTACGATGTGCATATTCGTGGAAACGATAATGTTCCTCCCGGAAATTTTAGTCACTTTGCAGAAAATACCATGACGCTGGTGATGATAGATAACCGAATTGTCTACAACTACATCAATGGAGGAACATTCTGGGAAACCCTTCCTGTAAGTATGACCGATATTGAAAGGATTGATATTATCCGCGGACCATCCAGCGCATTGTACGGTCCGAATGCTGTTTCCGGAGTAATAAATATCATAACCAAACATCCCGAAACAAAAGAAGTTAATGCCCAGGTCGATGCAAGACTTGGAAATTTTAATACAAAGATGGCCAATGCCACTATTTCTGGTGGGTTTAATTCAAAATTGAAATTCCGTGTATCTGGAAATTACGAATACCGCGATCGTTTTCAGGACGACTATTATTCTTATATTGCAGGTGTGTACCAGGACAAAGACGATGTTTTGAGTCTTTTTGGATATCCTTATGCCTCTGGCGATAGAAATACCTTACCCGCACCAGACCTTGCTAAAGATAGATATGGAGCAAATCTTAGTCTGTTCTATGATCATAATGAGGATGTGAAGTTTAATTTAACCGGAGGACTCCAGGAATCAGAAATTCAAACAATTTTCTTTGAAAATTTGGCAACCCCGTTTGCCAACAGGTATTCTAAGACAAATTATCTCGATTTCAGTACAGATATTCACGGTTTCTCCGCTCAAATTTCATATATGGGGGGTCTGCAGGACTTGAGTATTGGTATGAATAAACCAGTGATCAAGTATGACATGAATACCCTGAATGCCAATCTGGAGTATAATTTCCGTGTAGGGGATGTTTTGGGAATTCGTCCCGGCTTTAATTACCAAAAAGCAACTTATGATGATTCTGAATGGGTGGACAAAGCACAGGAAGATGACCCAACCCGCGAAGGTTTGTTGAATGGGAAGCAATCTCTCGAATTGATAGGGGCAAGCTTACGGGCTGATTATACACCAATCGACGCCCTGCGTTTAATTGCTGCCATGCGCATTGATAAGTATGAGAAACCTGATGACTATTATTTCTCCTACCAGTTCGTAGGTTCCTATAAATTTAGCGAGGAACATCTTTTTAGAGCTGTTTATTCAAGAGCAAACCGTTCGGCATTTATTGGAAATGTTTATGCCGATTTCCAAAATCCTCTGGGGTCCCAGGATGGAGGTATGACTACTGTTACTATTCCCGGACTGGGAGAAGTTCCCGCGGCTGTAGTAATAGACAATTACTACCAGTATTATGTTGGAAATAAGAATTTGAAGCTGCTTACCATGGATATGTTTGAATTTGGTCACCGCTGGAAAATCTCAGATAACCTTCAGACGGATATTGAGGTATTCTACACAAAAACCAAAGACTTTGATGCCCTGGTGCAGGCAAGTACTTTTGAAGAGTTTCAGTCACTGGATGCCACAACAGCACCTTATCCTACTCTACATATTAATTATCATGATTCCCTGCAGTATCAGAATATTGATATTCAGTCTAAACAGCTTGGTGCTTCCTTTAGCATTAACTACATGCCTGTAAAAAATATGCTGGTAAAAGCCTTCGGAACCTTTCAAAAAACAGATTTGATGGACTATAACCAGGGCGATACGCTTCTTGTCGATCGTGAAAACGACTGGACACCATCATTCTTCGGTGGACTAAGTATTAACTATAAACCCACTGAAAAATGGAATCTCTATGCCAGTGCTTATTATCTGTCTAAACAGGTATACGAACGGTATCAGTCTCCATTTGGTGAGGAAAATACGGACACCATCGATCCAAAAGTTTTGCTGAACCTAAGTGCCAGTTTTAAGGTATGGAAAGAGCATGAAATATTTATAAATGCGAGAAATATTACAAATAACAGCAGCCGGGAATTTGGCTTTGCCGATGATATTAATGGCCTGTATATGGTCGGAGTAAGGCTTTCGTTTTAGATTTTTGAGTTGATTGTTAAGAGACATGTCACCTGGTGAAAGGTGGCATGTTTTTTTATGGAATCAGCAGAGAACTGTCTCCATAGCTTAAAAAGCGGAAATTGTTTTCTTTGGCATAGTGATAGACTTTCTTCCAGTCTTCTCCAATTAGAGCTGCTATAAGAAGAAGCAGGGTGCTTTTTGGCTGATGAAAATTGGTAATGAGACTATCTGTCATTCTAAAGCTATAACCGGGTGTAATCATAATTTGGGTAGTGGCATGAATTTTCTCCAATCCATGTTGCTGCATATACCCGTATAAAAAATCCAGTGCCTCTTCACGGCTCAGATCCTGTGGCAGGTCATAAGCCTCCCATTGTCCCAGTTGCGTCTCTAAATTGCTTTTGCTATTCTTTAGTTTCACTGCCAACCAGTAAATACTTTCAAGCGTTCGAAGGCTGGTGGTGCCCACAGGTGTGATGTATTTTGCTTTTTGCAATTCAGAAAGGCTTTGCTTTGCAATGATAAAATGTTCCGAATGCATTTCATGCTCATGAGCCTTGTCTTCCTTCACAGGCCGAAAAGTTCCTGCACCCACATGCAAGGTAACCGGGAGCCTTTCGATATTTTTATTCTTCAAGTTGGAAAATACCTCTTCTGTAAAATGCAGACCGGCCGTTGGGGCAGCCACAGAACCTTCCCATCGGGAATAAATGGTTTGGTAGGTTTCCTTATCGCTATCTTCTGCTTCCCGTTTGAGATATGGAGGAATAGGTGTTTTGCCCGTATGCTCCAAAATCTCACCAAAACTAATATTCGGATGATCCCATGAAAATTTAACCAGCTCACTGTCCGTATTTTTACCTGCTTTTTCAGCCTTTAAACGGAATGTATGGTTTTTTAGCTGAAGCTCCATGAATAGGGGAGCATCTTTCCATTTTTTTAAATTCCCGACAATACATGACCAGGTCGCTTCTTTTTTTTGCTGGAAAGATAAATTGTAATCTGCAGGATGATAGGGCTCTAAACAGAAAATTTCAATTTTTGCACCTGTAGATTTATGAAAGAGCAGCCTGGCCTGAATTACTTTGGTCTCGTTATAAACCAGCAGATTTTCTGAAGTAAGGTATTGATCGATCTGACGGAAAATATCCTTTTTAAGCTCTCCTTTTTTATAAACCAACAATTTGGACAAGTCCCTTTTATTTAGTGGATATTTAGCTATCATATCCTCTGATAAAAGGTAATTATAGTCCTGCATGTGGATATTTTTGTCTTTCCGCATAGATTTTTCTGTTTTAGGCCGCAAAAATAGTTAATTTTGCACAAAATTTTGTGAAAAAAGATAAATATGGAATTCAGAATAGGCGATAGAGTTAAATTCCTTAATGAGGAAGGACAGGGGGTTGTAACCCGCATTATTGATAAGAAACTGGTGGGTGTAATGATAGATGAAGGCTTTGAGCTGCCTGTCATGAAAAATGAACTTATAAAAATAGACGAGCAAAGCGATATGCGGCAGTTTGCAGAACCGGAAGAATTAGCGGAAGAAAGTGTACAACAAAGTTTTCAACAGCCTGATATTACAGAAGAAATTAAGGATGAGACTCGTTTTTCGGTATTTTTGGCTTTTGTGCCGCAAGATGCTGATAATCCCGGTAATTCCAGCTTCAAACTATTTTTAATCAATGACAGCAATTATGCTATCTATTATATGTTGTCTTATAAAGATAATGAAGGATACAGTAATTATTTAGAAAGCGATCAACTGGAAGACAATACAAAAGTGGAAATTACCTCTCTGGATCATAATGATTTAAATGAATGGAACCAGGTTGATCTGCAAGCCATTGCCTTTCGCAGGGGAAGATACCGGGCGCCTGCTCCATTGAATGCCAGCTGGAAATTGAATAAGACAGCATTTCACAAGGCAGGAAGTTTTACAGAGAATGATTTTTTTCACGAAAACGCAATGGCAAGGGATATGACCTCAAAATCCATCGAGAAAACTATTGGCGATTTATCAAAAGAAGAGGTGAATAAAGTCATTAAAGAAAAAGAACGTCAGCCCGCAGAGAAAAAGTATAAAAGTCCAAAAGGAAGAGAGGATATCGAAGAAGTTGATCTGCACATACAGGAACTGGTGGACAATTACAAAGATTTATCCAATGCTGAAATGCTGGAGATCCAGATGGGACGTTTTCAAACCACCCTGGAAGGCGCGATTAAATCAAAAACAAGAAAAATAGTTTATATACATGGTGTCGGCAATGGAAGACTGAAGCATGAAATCAGGAAAACCATTGAGCGAAAATACCCCAGGTTACGCTACCAGGATGCTTCATTTAAAGAATATGGGTATGGAGCTACCATGGTAATTATTAATTGAGAAAAACTTATTGTACCTTTGCGGCGCAGTAGGTTGTTCTATCGCTCCGTTTTCGGTGAGGAAAGTCCGGGCAGCACAGAGCACCATCCTTTCGAGAGAAAGATATCCGTGAGGGTATAGTAACGAAGAAGAAAATAACCGTCTCGCCTCAGGCGGGATAAGGGTGAGAAGGTGAGGTAAGAGCTCACCGGTATTCCGGGTGATCGGGATAGCTGTTCGTCTGATGGGCTGCAAGGCCATGTATATTTCGGCTTCCGAAAGGAATGAAGCGGCTCGCTTCAAAAGCTTTTTTAAGCATTGCCGGAAGGGGTAGGCCGCTAAGATAAATGATAGAAGTCCCTTGGGATACAGAACCCGGCTTATAGATCGACTGTATATTTTATTCTAATAAAAAATAATTGTATGACTATTGAAGACAAAAAAGTAATTGAATTAACTTATGAATTGCGCACAGAAGGTGAGCAAGGTGGCATTGTAGAAAAAGTTGAAGACAAAAAGCCTTTGCGTTTCCTTTATGGTGCAGGAAACATGCTTCCTAAATTTGAAGAAAATCTGAAAGGTTTAAAAGATGGGGAATCTTTTAAATTTAAGATTGAATGTGATGATGCTTACGGACAGGCAAGTGAAGAAGCCGTAGTTGACATCCCCAAAAACGTGTTTGAAGTCGAAGGTAAAGTGAATGAGGACATCCTTTATGAAGGCAATGTAATTCCGATGATGGATGCACAAGGTAACAAATATACAGGCGTTGTGCAGGAAGTAAAGGACAGTGAGGTGAGCATGGATTTCAATCATCCACTGGCAGGAGATGATCTCTATTTTACCGGTAAAATCCTTGCTATTCGTGATGCTTCCGATAAAGAAGTTGAACAGGGACACGCAGAAGAAGAATAAAAATTGAAAGTTTGGAATAGTTTTTGAATATTGCTAACTGAACCAAATTTTAAATATGATGAAGAAAATAGCATTAATTTCCATAGTATTACTGGCACTCACAACCTGGTCTGCCCAGGCGCAGATCCAATTTGGGGCCAAGGTGGGACTTACATCCACCAGTATTAAGGCAGATGAAGCCTATTCTGATTTAAGTGCAGCTGATTATGACGCACTTAAAGTTAAAGGTGTAAATTCCAGTGTTGGATTCCAGGGTGGAATTTTTACCCGGATTACTATTCTTAAGCTCTATGTGCAGCCCGAATTGCTTTTTACCTCCACAAGTGGTGAAGTAGAAGTAACTACTTTGCTTAATGAAGAAGAGCAGACGCAGGTGATTAAGGAGCAATCGTTCAGGCAAATTGATGTTCCTATTATGGTAGGGTATAAGATTGGCCCGGCCAGAATACAGGCAGGACCTGTAGGTACTATTATGCTCGATTCGGAACCTGCTTTAACAAAGGTAGAGGGAATCGAAGCCAAGGAAAAGTTCAATGGAGCTACCTGGGGATACCAGGTGGGAGCCGGGTTGGATATTGCCAAGACACTTACTATCGATGTTAAATATGAAGGCAATTTAAGCAGGCTTGGTGATGGAGTTGAATTTGCAGGACAGGAACGCAGTTTCGATTCCAGAACATCCCAGTTTATTGTCAGTCTGGGACTTTTCTTCTGATATTAACAAGTTAACAATAAAGCATTTAAACAGCTGTCCGTTCCGGGCAGCTGTTTGTTTTTTGTCAATAACTCAGGGAATTCATGCCTCTGTTGCGATTGCTTATCACCCCGAAGGGGCATTTCATCAAAACTTTTCAACAATTGCTTTTCTGAATGGTTTAAATCCCTAGATTTGCCCCGAATTTGATACTTTAAATTTATTAATTTATTGATTTTTAGTGTTTTGTTATATGAACGCTATGCTTTAAAGAAAGCAGGATGAAAACAAGAAGAACAACAAAAACGATAATAAAGATTATTTTTTTCTTACTGGTATTCAATTTTATTGAAATAGCGAATACCCTTTCCGATCGCTCGTCTGTGGAAAAAGTATTTCCCTTTGAGCAAAACGAGCCTATTTCACAGCGTTTAAACAACAATCTTTCCGGTTATGAATCCATGCAGGAGCTGGATAGTATGGTAAGAAGTTTCATGGATCGATGGGATATTGTGGGAGCTTCTGTTGCCATTGCAAAAGAAGAAAAGCTCATTTATGCCAAAGGATTTGGTTTTGCCGATAAGGAGCAGCTTATACCCGTTCAACCACGCCATCTATTTCGTATTGCCAGCGTGTCAAAACTGATCACGGCTACTGCAGTTATGAAAATGCAGGAAAACGGCGAGCTGAGTTTAGGAGAAAAAGTTTTTGGCCCCGAAGGAATTCTATCGGATACGCTTTTGCCAAAAGTACGTGATGAACGTATTTATGATATCACCATTCAAAATTTGTTAGAGCACAGCTCAGGATGGACAAACAGGCAGGGCGATCCGATGTTTATGCAACACCATATTGCCCGAAAACTGAATAGAGACCTACCTTTAGGTCTGGATGATATCATTGACTACATGGTTGGTTATAGGAAACTGGATTATGCACCCGGAAAAAGCATTAACTATTCCAATTTTGGTTATGCTTTGCTGGGAAAGATCATCGAAAAAAAATCGGGGAGCTCTTACGAAGATTATGTGGTCAGCCATATTTTAAATCCACTTGGGATTTATGATATGCACTTGGGCTACAGCCTGGAAAAGGATCGTTTCGCCAATGAAGTGAAGTATTATGGTCTTGACGGTGAACGAAAGGTGTTGTCCAGTACCGGAGACGGAACAAAAGTACCAAAGTATTACGGGGGGAATTATATGGAAACGCTTGGTGCAGCCGGAGGCTGGATAGCTTCACCTGCAGAATTGATGAAGTTAATGGTGGCTATAGATGGCTTGCCAGGAAAAGAAAATGTTTTAAGCAAGGAAAGCTTACAAAATATGGTAAGCAACCGGAATTATCAGGCCCCCTTTGGCTGGACCGGCACCACATCAAATGGAATGTACTGGCGTACA
>CAYVSF010000118.1:0-7847 GCA_964453775.1 uncultured Bacteroidales bacterium | reverse complement strand
ATTTTAAATGCCTTGGGGACATCAACATCTCCTATCAAATCCATGTTCTTGTAAATTTGTAATCCATCGGATGTTGCTTTTTTACCTTTCTGGTAGGTTCGAAAGAGTAGATTTGTACTTTCAATAAATGTTAATGCTTTATAATATCCGTAGGTTTCCCTGTCTTGATGAAGATATTTTTCACTTTGCTCAAAGCTTTTGCGTTCCGGGTAATTCTGATTCATTTCTCTTCCTTTAAACCCAAATGCATACAAAGGAGAGTCAGGGTAATTATAACAATAAATTAACGAATCTATTTCAAATCCGGCATACATCAAGGTGTCATGCATTTCAAAAAGAGGATATTGGAAATTGGGGATATAATGGAATTTCTGATAAACAGGGGAATGATGCAGTAACATTGTATCTACCATCCCTGTTCTGATATCAACTGCTGCAATTGTAAAGCTTTCATTATAATAGTTATGTCGGGTTTTATAATAGGGATTAAATCGGGGATGGCTGCTTGAGATGGAAAGACCAATTTGGTGCTTGTTTAGTTTTTTTAATCGTAATGCGGCGTAACTTAATTCGTATATCCCTCTGTCCCCTGGTTTCGGGAATCGCAATAAATCTTTATAAGCTTTTTTTATATTCCAATTAAGGTGTTGTTTGTATTTGTTTTTAAAATCTTTATTGAAGTGATAGATATTCCAACTTCCATCTATGGTTACATAGCTCGAATCGGAAAATGGAATGGCTTTTATTAAGGCCCCGTTCATTTCAGAAGGACCCGTTTCCATTCCCAGAAATCTTTTTAAATAATTGCCTTCTATATCAAATTGATAAACAGAACTGAAAATTTTATCTGCAAAATAGAAATGATTATGATGATAAAAGAAATGCCCTATATAAGAGATAGGACTTTTATCAATGACTATAGTATCAAGTTCTATTGATTGAATTGACATATTTTTCGTTCCCTTAATGGCAAGTTGCTTGTATTCAGTTTTGTTATCTTTCTTGCAACTAATTGGGTTTATAAGTAATATGACGATTAAAACAAATAAAAGCCTTCTATACATTTTTTTACGATTAAAAGTGAGCCTCAAAATTATGGTTAATACTTTTTGAGGCACACTACGAGTGAGATTATTCTGTACTTGACGTGCAATTGGCGTCCCAATCATGACATTGCGTGGCTTCCGATGATACATAGCATCTTCTTCTTAAGGATATTAAATTTCCACCCATACAAGAAGATCCATGGCATCTACAATAATTGGCAGTTATTGCATCACTCATATCAGGTATTTGTGCTTGAATTGCCTCTTTCTTTTGAAATCCAATAAATAGAATGAACAATAGAAGTATTCCAATCAATAAAGTTCGTTTTTTCATAATAATCTGTTTTTATTCGTTAATAAATTCTTAAGTAAGATCTTACTGAATCTAAAGCTATGTTATTTTGTTCTAATTTAAAAACTGTTATGAGCAAACGCAAAAAGCCAGATGCAACGATATCATAAATAAGTGTATTTTAAGTAAAAATATATGGATACCTTACCAGAGTATATATGGAAAAGAAAATGGATAGGAAATCGAAAAAGTGAATGTTTCTGAAACGATTTTGAGTGTATCTTTTGTAAAATTATCAATTTATATTCTTTCTAAATAATTTTATGCAAACTGTCGATGCATTGCTTTTTTTACTGATCTTCTATTTTTTGATCTGTTTTTTTAGGGCTTTAGATTTTAAATTTTATATTTCAACAGCATTGGTACCCCTTTTATGCTTCCCATTCCAATGATCCGTCTATCATCTATTGCGAATTGGCTGATGGCTTCTTCCAGGAAGTAAGTTTCAAGGTGTTTGCCTTCAAGATTATAAACCAGTAGCCAGTGTCCAAAGGCCGCACGATCGCTATTTTCTTTCCAACTGGTTTCCGAATAGAGGGCATAACATAAACCCTGGCTTATCTGAATGTCTAAAAACCCTGTATTGCATTTCCAGGTTTATAAGGTGTGGTAGAAACTGTAAACTTTCTTTGGCTTACTATTCTCTATTTTTGGAGGTAAAAATCTGTAATATCAGGAAATAAAAAGGACGGTATTAAAATTTCGGTAACTCTTTTGCCATTCATTTTAAAGAGAAAATAGTTAGTATTAATTTCTTCTTTTAGTGGGAAGGTAGATTGAATGTTGTATGCTTCTAACTGGTTTAGTTCATATTCTATAAGAAAAGATTTAAAGTGCCTTTGATTTGTAAAGTTGGTTAAAATGATTACGTTATCATTCTTGCTCTGTAATGTTTTGATTTGGTCTAAAAGATTGTTTAGACAAGAATTACAGCCATCTGGATTCAGATAAACAAAAATTTTATCATTATTAAATATTTGGTCTGTTAAATTTATGTTGATTAGGTTTTTATCAAATGCATTACATTCTATTTCTGTTCCTGATAGCTGGTACTGTTTTACAATTCCTTCTTTTAAATCTGAATAATAGCTTAATATTTCTTCTAAATCAGCTTTGGAACGGAAGTATTTCGTCATAAATATAGTGTTGGAGGCAATCAGTAAAAGGATTAGGATATAAAACAAGTATTTATATTTTATTGGTTCTGCAGTTTTGTAATCATTAAAACAGGATTGTCATACAATTTATCTTTATTCAAGTATTTTGATAAGAAATGATTCTGAGTAATATTCAGTTTATTTTTATGATGTTTGTTGTATATCGAAGAAGGTTCAATGATGCTAATGAGCGCGTTAGAGTCGTGTATGTTGATTGGTAAAGGGAATACACCTCCATCCATATCATTGTGGATCTTAGCATACAATTTTGTCTTCTTACTCTTCTTATAATAAAGTCCAATGTTATCTGTATTGCTAAGGTTTTGATAAGAAAATGAAAAATAAATAAGATCTTCGGTAAAACCACGCACTGTATGTGCATATGCATATTGGTTTTTTGTAGTTAGCTTATTAAATAACTGGTCACTTGGTAGTTTCAAATACGCACCTGGCATGCCCCTGTCAGCATAATCGAAATAATACTTAGGTATGAATTGTTGATCTTTATATAGATACAATGTATCAACTAAAAGTTTTGTCAGGTAGATTTTATCTTCAAATCTTGTAAACACTTTGGTTAAATCATAACTGATATTGTTTGTTTTCAGGTCGGGATCATAGGGAAAGTATCTCTTTACTATTTCACCTTTGGCATTGCATAATAAAATATCATAAGCTACCAGTTGATTTCCTTCAAAATTATTCATTTTATTGGTATGCAGTAAATATGTGGAATCATTCGGCTTTTCAAAAGCAAGGAAGCTTCTATCGATTTTCTTTTCATAAAGGAATGAGCCATCAATTAAGCTAAATGCCAGTTGCTTTTTTAATGTATTGTCAAAAATTTCAATCGTATTGTTTTCTTTGTCCAAATATGCATCTCTTATTTCCAGATAAGAGCCGAAGTTATTCCCATGTTCATCGATTTTCAGTTTGAATTTTCCCTGCATATTAAAAATATAGAGAGCCCGGTTAATAGATTTATCAAGGATATAGATACGATTATTAAATACCCAAAGCCGATCTATTCTCCCAATTAGAGAAGAATCGTTCGTTTCAAGTTCAATGTAATAAATGCTATCTGCTATTTCAGATAAATTCACCTCCTTTAAAGCATCAACATGAATATTTATTCTCTCTGGGTTGGATTCTACAATTCGTTCAGGTTTTTCAGTACAACTATAAATAATAATTATACCAGATAATATGAATTTTACTATTTTTTTCATATTCAGTATGGTTAATTTATATCAGAATAGATAGTGGGGACTTACGGCAGATATAGTTTTATTTTGGGAACCTATTACTTTGTTTAAACAGTCTTTTTTTGTTTGATACATCTACACTTACTATTATTACAACAGGCATAGGAATCGGCTCTACACGAGACAGAACATGAGGATGATATGGTTGCAATTGCAGAACTACAAGAACAAGAGCTTGCATTTTCGCCTCCTGAACAGGAACATCTCATTGAATAAGAATAAGAACAACTGAATATAAGTACAACAATCGTTGTAATAACGAAACTTTTAATACTTCTTTTCTTTTTCATTTTATTGGAGTTTAGATTAATAATAGAGCTTTTATTAGTTCAAAAGTAACAGACTTAAACCTTATATGCAAACAGTTAAGTATAAACGAAAGTAGTTGTATGTATCATTTTTAGGTTTGAATGTAAATTGAAAAATATATGATAGATAGTTTATTATTTAAAGCACTGCAAAGAAAATGGATAGGAAATCGAAAAAATGAATGTTTCTGAAACGACTTTGAGTGTATCTTTTGTAAAAATTTCAATTTATATTCTTTCTAAATAATTTTATGCAAACTGTCGATGCATTGCTTTTTTTACTGATCTTCTATTTTTTGATCTGTTTTTTTAGGGCTTTAGATTTTAAATTTTATATTTCAACAGCATTGGTACCCCTTTTATGCTTCCCATTCCAATGATCCGTCTATCATCTATTGCGAATTGGCTGATGGCTTCTTCCAGGAAGTAAGTTTCAAGGTGTTTGCCTTCAAGATTATAAACCAGTAGCCAGTGTCCAAAGGCGGCACGATCGCTATTTTCTTTCCAACTGGTTTCCGAATAGAGGGCATAACATAAGCCCTGGCTTATCTGAATGTCTAAAAACCCTGTATTGCTGTCTGCGTGTTTTACAATGGTTGTTCCTTCAATGGTTTGCTTTTCAAAGCGGTTTTGGTTATAAATTTTTCGTTCAATGAGCTTTATGGTTTTGTTTTTGCTCTCATAAAACGCTATTATCCCGCTGTCATAAACCACATTACAAATTGCTCTCCCGTCGATGATGAAGTTATTCATAAACCCCATGTTTTTCAAGTGAATGGGCATGCCCGGATGCTGTTTGTCGGGAAATTCCGCATAAGTAGATTGTATTTCTCCTTCTTTATTGATGAGTATAAATCGGTGATTTTCAAAAAGTCCCGCAATAAGCATGTGGTTAGTATCCAACAGGCAAACTTCTGTTATGGTTTCGGAGAAACTTGATAAATCAGCAAAAAGGGAGCAGCAGGAGTCTTTCAACCAATATACTTTTTGATGCCTGCTATCAAAAAAATAGCATTTTTGATTGTATGTCTTCAATCCGGATACATAGCCGAATTCGCCGGGGCCTTTTCCCAGGGGAGCTGCTTTAGCTATTAACCGGCTTATTGTGTCCTGTATCTCAAATGTTAAAATTTGTTCCTCCTGCCCATAATCGATACAATAGAGACGGCTGTTCTGTAAGAGAAGCTCAGAATTGCCAACCAGGGGAATTTCTTCCACATGAACTGGAGTGCAATGAAGTGTTTTGTATGCACCCTTTTTGGTTATCGCTTCAATTTGTTCCTGTGCTTGCTTGCAGGATAGTAGTAGCAGAAATGCCAGGATTATTGTAGGGATTGGCCTTAAGGGTTTTGTAAGCCAGGATAATGTTACGCATATGCTTTGAGTAAAGGTGAAGATGAATTTCATTTTATTGGAGTTAATTCGTTCAAACTATCACAAATTGATTGCGCACTTTTCTTAAAAAGTCAGCTCTTTTTCTTACTGGAATCGATATCTCTTTTCCATCTTTCATGGTTACAAAACTTTTCTTGGCATTCAATTCAAAGGAGGCAATCTTTCCGCTATGTATAAAGTACCTGCGGTTGATACGGTAAAAGTTTTTTAGTGATGGGTGCTGTTCCAGGTTGCTCAGGCTCACATGACAAAGGATTTCTACTCCTTGTTGTAACTTTATTTTTACCTGGCCATCACATGCCTTAAAATAAATGATATCTTCGGGATTTAGCCCTTTGATATTTTGTTGGTTGCAAACTGCTACTGGCTTTTGCATAATCAGGTTGTTTTTTTGAGTGTGTTCTCGCCCTTTACTATTTATTCCTTCAAAGGAGGAAAGGTAACCCCTTATGGTGTATGTTGTGCAGCATGTTCTTCGTTTATCGCCTTTAGTAATTCCAAATGGGGCAGGGGTGGTTAATCCATCAAATCAAAAGCCAATGCAAACTTTATCAGTTCTGCATAGGAAGATGGTTCTAATTTGGCATTGAGGTTTTTGCGGTGTTGTTCTACGGTATACCTGGAAATAAATAACATTTTAGCAATTTCTTTGCTTTCATAGCCCCGGGCTACGAGTGAAAGAATTTCTTTTTCTCTTTTGGTTAAAGCTGCATAGCGCTTAAAATTCTTTTTCATATACGCATTTTCTTCAAGCACCCGGTTTACCTTTTTATTCATTTCCCCCATTTGGTTCACCGGGCATGCAACGAGAAGCCTTTTGGTAGCAGTATCTTCTTTATGGTCTTTAATTAACCTGGAGGAAATATACATCCAATCATAACTCTTTTTATAGCTGGGGGTTAATCGTTGAAAACAATTTAAAAAGGCGGTTTCATCATTTCTTTGAAAAAATGCATTTATTTGTTGAAGAATTCTGTTGGCCTCAATTTTGTCATACTGAATGATTTGCACGTATTTTTCTCCCATTTCCCGGGTTTCTTCTGCAGTGTATCCCAGGATTTCTTCAGAGATTTTATTCATGTACAGATTTTCTCCCTGTTTGCTGTTGATGAGCACGCCTACTGGAAATAGATCACCCATCTCCTCAATGGAATTTTTTTCTTTTTTTTGCTTTTGTTCGATTAGCAAAAGTTTAGCGCTTAAATCCAGGCGTGTTTCTTCAAATGTTAATCTTTCGTAGGGCATACTGCAAAAGTTGCTTTTCTCTTATTGGTTCTTTAAATATAGAAATTTCACTTCTAAAATCCATAATTTTCAGGGGGTTTTGTACTTGTGTTTAAGCATCTTTTTTCTATTGCTTGAATTTCCTGCATAAAAATATACCCAACGTTGGGTATTTCATTCTACCAAAATCCTTCTGATCTTCGAAAAGGGATTTGCATTGAATTGCTGATAAATACACTGAATAATTATTAAGCCTATTAAACCAACAGAATAAACTATTTATTAACAAAATTATGAAGATGATGAAAATACAAAGAAAACACCTGCTATTTGGCCTGTTGATTTTTGTAATGGGATGTAGTCCCAAAATAGCTGTAGATTATCTTACTGTGGCTGTTCCCGAGGAGGGAAGCCTTAAACTTACCCAGTATACCCGGGAAGATGAAAATGTTGTTCATCCCTATATTAGGTTGGATGATGAAACCGATCAACTTCTTTGGTATGCCGCTCCACTTTTAGCGGTTTCTCCCGATAGCAAAAAGATAGCTTATATTGCCGCGAATAACGATTTTAAGAATTTATACCTCAAAGATATTAGCGGGGGGAAATCCACTATCCAAAGAACCTTCAATCGAGATGTGATGGATATGAGCTACTCTCCTGATGGAAAGTATATTGTATTTACGGAACGCAGGAGTAACAATGATAATATTTACATGATTAATGCTACTGAAGGGGTTGCGGTACAGCAATTGGTGAGCACCTCAGCATCAGAACTTTCGCCTTCATTCTCAAATGACGGGAACGATGTCTTTTTTGCGAAATCGGATGGTGGCCGGTATTTTATCTGGAGTTTCAACATCGAATCGTCCCTGCTAACGCAATACACCGAAGGTTTTACTCCCTGCCTGGCGCCAAACGGAAAAGATTTGGTGGTAACACGTAATAGCAAAGAAGGTGCCCGGGGTGAGATTTGGTTGATCAATATTAAGAAAGGTACAGAAACCCTTATTCTTAGCGATCCTAACAAAGGCTATTCCAGTCCACGCCTTTCTCCCGATGGTGAAACCATCATTTGTGTTGGTGTAACTGAAGAGGAT
>CAYVSF010000117.1:0-7935 GCA_964453775.1 uncultured Bacteroidales bacterium | reverse complement strand
TGAACTATTTAACATAATATTAATTATAGGACATTGCCAGCAAATTGTGTAGACGGAGTATTTAATATATTTCAGATATCAAGGCTTTAGTCTGATATCGGTAATGAAATTATGTTAAAACAATTTGCGACCTAAAATCCATCACTGTTAACTATAATTCCATATTATGTCTATTTTACACTTCGGGCTTTGCCTAATTACATTTTAACTTTTAAGATTTCTATTTTGCGGATAATTTATTACGCTTCTAATTCTAGATAATTTATTAATCCGGAGTCCAATAGTGTCTGCTTAGAATCTGCCCACCAAGTGAACATTTTCATCCAGATCTCTGGCTGCTCAGTTTTAAATATTATAAGGATTTATACGAGATGAATCTAAATATGCCATTCTCACGCAGTTAAGCCCTGTTAACATCGATTCCTGGCACAGGGACTGTTGGTAATAAAAAAACCTATAAATCCACCAAATAAAATGCTTTTTAGGATATTCTTTGCAGGTAATTCAGCAAATTCGTTTCCACTGGTAAAATACAAATAAAGAAAACCTACAATCATTCCCAAAAAAATGCTTATGATGGTTCTGATCGTCTGTTTCGATTTTAGGCGATCTTTCAACGAACGCGATTCCTGAACTTCCAATTTCTTAAATTCCATATTATATATCTATATATTTAGATGCAAATATATTAAAATTCTGTTTCTTAGCATCAATTTTAATTCTTCCAGCTCTGATTTTTGAATTTTCCTGTTAGAATTATACTTTTGCGCCATCATTAAGCAGTTGGAAATATGAACATTAGCATCGAAAAAAAGCCTTTGTCTGCCCTGTCGGACCATCCGGCTTTTCAACAAACGGCTTACTGGGGCTATGTAAAATACAACGAAGGTTGGCAACCTTATAGTTTTCAGGTGGCCCTGCATGACGAAACTTCTGCAGTAAGCAAGCCCCTGAAGGCCGATTTGCTGGTGCTAACGGCTCCGCTTTCCAGCGAGGCTTCAATGGCCTATATCCCCTATCTCCCACTGCCCCTGCCTCGTGGAGCTACGGAAGGGGTTTGTTTGGAGCAACTTTCAGAGGTACTGAAAGCTTATTTGCCTTCAAACTGTGTGTTTATTCGCTACGATTTGGACTGGGAAAGCCCCTGGAGCAAGGATGAGAACCGCTTTACTTTCGATGGTTCCTGGATGGGCGAACCGGATCCTTACGTGCAGGAACTGCGCATGAATTTCGATACCCACTACGGTATGCTGCGTCGCTCCCCTTCAGATGTTCTTCCAACCAACACGGTATTCATGGATTTACAACATAGCCGGGATGAAATGATGCAGGGGATGAAATCAAAAACGCGCTATAATATTCGTCTTTCTTACCGAAAAGGTGTAACTGTTCGAGAAGGCAGTCTGGAGGATTTACCTGCCTGGTACGCGATTTATGAAGAAACGGTTCGTCGCAATGGGATCCTTCGATCTGATTATCAGTATTTTCGAAATGTGCTGACAGCCAGGAAAAACAGCAAATCATCCTCGGTACACTTGTTGCTGGCCGAAAAAGACGGGCTCCCGGTTGCCGGTATGTTTTTGGCCAAAAGCGCTGAACGTGCCACATATTTATACGGAGCATCGTCCAGCTCCCGCAGAAATTTGATGAGTACTTACGCGCTTCAATGGGAAGCCATGAGCCGCGCAAAAAAAATGGGCTGCGAATATTACGATCTGTTTGGCATTGCGCCCAAAGCGGATCCCAATCACCCTATGTACGGCCTGTATCGTTTTAAAACCGGTTTTGGAGGAGAACTGTTTCACCGCCAGGGATGCTGGGATTATCCCTATCAGGAAGAGCAATACGAGCTGCTTCGGGCTGCAGAACTGCAAGCTGATGGCTATAAACTTAGGAATTAACACCTTTATTTCACCAATTGAGGAAAGCTGGTTTTAAATTTTTTCACCTTGGGGCGAACAAACATGGTGCAATAGCCCTGGTACGGGTTTTTGGCAAAATAATCCTGATGATAGGGTTCTGCTTCATAAAACGCCTCTAAAGGTACTACCTCCGTAACAATTGGATCTTCATAGGTTCCAGATTGCGTTAAGTTTCCAATCACTTCTTCTGTAATTTGCTTTTGCTGATCGTCATTGTACAGCACAATCGAACGGTATTGCCTTCCAGTATCGGGACCCTGCCTGTTCAGTTGCGTTGGATCGTGCACCGTAAAAAAGATTTCAAGAACTTGCTTTAATTGCACTTCCCGGGGATCAAATACCACCTTACAGACTTCGGCATGGCCGGTAGCGCCGCTGGCTACCTGCTCATAGCTGGGGTTTTTACGTTTTCCACCTGCGTACCCGGAGATAACCTCCTTCACTCCTTCCACTTCTTCAAAAACGGCTTCTATGCACCAAAAGCAACCGCCGCCAATTACAATTTCTTCCATCGTATCCTTGTTCATAGTATTATTTATTTCTGATTTCACATCAGCCTGCGCAAACATGGCCAGGCTTACAATGCATATTGTTGTTAATACCCATTTCATAGTCATTCCTATTAATTCTTCGTAGTATGCAAAACATTTCCCATCGAAAAAAGTTTATGCAAAAGCGGATTTCTGTAAATTTACCTGCAAAAAGCATGGACTTTATTAAGCAATTAAAAGCTGAAACTTCGCGCAGAAATATTGATTTGGTGGTACAGGCTGTCATGGAGCATCCGGAAGAATTTGATAATCTTTACCAGCTTATTTATTCGGACATTTCGCGAATCCCTAATTTAGCGGCCTGGGCCCTGGAGAAGTGTGTGGCGCAAAATCCGGCTTTTTTAACTTCATATATCCACGAAGTGATCGATTTCCTGCCGCAAATCAGGTATAGCGGACTGCGTCGTTCCCTTTTGAAAAGCCTTACATTCTGCGATATTCCCGAAGAACGGTTGGGCGAACTACTGGATATCTGCCTCGATTGGTTGCAGGATCCCAAAATAAAAACCGCTGTAAAGATCTATTCCATGCATATTTTACTGGATATAGCCAGAAAGGAACCGGATATCCGGTTCGAATTAATTCCGGTTATTGAAAGCCAGTTGGATCATAATACCGTGGGTTTTAATAACAGGGGAAAAAAGACAATTAAAGCCCTGCATCAGCTTGACTGCCCTGACACAGTTTAGTTCCCTATTCTTCAAAATCAGAAAAAAAGAATGCATTTAATTATGTAGTTATGTAAATATATATTATTTTCGCGCTTTCAAATTACGTATATAGATTTATTAACGATAATAAAAGTAAGAAAGCGATGAAAGTATCTATTAACAACAACTTGTGTCCACAAAATCATCCCTGTCCAACAGTAAGTGTTTGTCCCACTGGGGCTATAACGCAGAAGAGTTCGTTTAGTGCACCCGAGATAAACGATGAAAAATGCACAGGATGTGGTTTATGTACAAGAAGCTGTTTTGCATTTCAGAGTCATAGATAGTAAGGTGGAAGTTTTAGGTGTTTTGGCCGGGCTGTAAAGTCCGGCCTTTTTGTATGCAAAATACCATGTGCTATTGATTTTAATAGCTTTAAACGCTATCTTATAGGATTCGATATTACTATCATATACTATTAAATAATGAAAAAAGCTTTATATCTTTTTGTTTTAATAGTAGCTATACTGCCTGCTCACGGTCAAATCCTTCATACCGAAAGCTTTTCGGTGATTTTGGATAGCTCTAAAACGATTAAAGGCAGTATTGTGCCGGATTTTAAGTTCCAAAATCAGAAAAAAGATTTAATTGAATTTGAAAATACTTCCGACATAAGCTATAGAGGAAAAGCACATGCCATAACCCTGGCCAATAAAATTGAGCTTTCCAAATACGGCAATGAGGTCTTGTTAAGTGGAGGCTATTTGTACCTGGAATATCGAAGAATATACGATACAAATATCACGATAGAACCATTTTCCCAGCTCCATTGGACTGAAGCGAGGGGGCTTGAATTAAAATATGCAGGAGGAGTTATGAGCAGATTCAGGATTGTATCAAAACAAAAAATAGGTCTTTTTGCAGGCACCGGGCTTTTTTACGAATACGAGCGCTGGAATTACGATGGCGTTCCGGATTCCCGCTTACCTGCATCACCCTCGATAATGACGCAGGAGTCTTTCAAATCGGGAAGTTATATGAGCTTCAAATGGAACTCTTCCTTTAATTTTAGTGTGGATATTAGCGGGTATCATCAAAGCAGATTCAAAGACTTTTTTAGCGCTCCTCGTTTAGCAGGAAGCACTAGTATTGCATATAGTTTTACCGAACATCTTGGATTGATTCTTATTTACCAATATATATATGATTATAAGCCCATTGTACCAATAGACAAACTCTTTAATAAAGTCGTATTTGCTATTGATATTTCGTTTTAGGTGATCTTCTAACTATGTAGTATCCTAACAAATCGGCCTTTCCCTATTGAATAGCTTTTCGTTAAAGAGATAATCACTAAGTTTCAATTTCATTCGTATAAATACGCATTCATCCTAATCGTTGTTTTGTATTTCCTGAGCTATACTTATTGCTACAGCATTAATAAAGCTGGAATGGCTATACACTACCCAGATTACTCCTTATGTAGTGATGAATAACTTAGAGTGATTACACGTTTATCTCTTACGCATGCAGGTTCATCCATTCCATCTGCAGACTCGTCGGCTTATATTTCCTGTAACGGCTCATGCTGTCTACTTTTGTTTCCATAAGCTAAATAAAAAACAAATTTGAACCAATTAAAATCAGTATTATGAAAACAAAAGGAATATTAATTACAGCAGGTATGGTACTTTTTTCTTTATTCGCAAAAGGACAAAACAATGAAAATGCCAACTACCTTTGGAGTTATGAGGGAAAAAAGAAAACCACAACCATTGGTGTGTACACCGGTTTAGGCTATAGTTATTCAGAAATTTCGGATAGAAATGCCGGCTTTCTTAGCGCTCGTGCCGGAGTAGTTTTTAACGAAAAATGGGCTGTAGGACTTGGTGGCGCTGCCTTAAATTATGACTATGCTCTGGATGAGCTTGTAACCGATGGAACATACCGTTTGCAAGCTGCTTATACCGGGATGTTTGTGGAGTATATCCAACCATTTGGCAATTGGGGGAAAGCAAGCATTTCTATTTTAAGTGGACAGGGCCTTGCCTTTTACGAATATAACAAAGATTTTCGTGAAGGTAAAGAATGGTATGAAGAGCTTATTGATGTGGAGGAATTTGCCATGTTCGAACCAGGTGTTGAATTGGGGGTTCGTGTTCTAAACAATTGGTGGCTGACCGCCCAGGCAAGCTATCTTACAACCTCTCCGGTAGATCTTTTGGGACAGGATAAAAACTTCCTTGAGAACTATACACTTGGATTTGGAATAAAGTGGGGCATTTACTAAAATCATAAAGGGGAGGGAGAAAAGTTTTTCCCCTCCCCTTTGCTTTTATTCTGATTTCATATCTTTACAAACCATTAACGAAATATGATGCAATTAAAAAGAATTAACCAGTTGTTTCCTTTTCCAAAGCTTTTTAAGCTATTGACCGTTTCTTCTGTTATTCTGCAACTGATCATCATCTCCTACAACCATCTTAGCGGCTTTTATGAGGTTTCTGGTTTAGGAGATCTGCTTATACGAGTGGTCTACAGTAGTATTTTTACCATCATAGCAGCCTTTCTAGTGGCCTATCCCGATCTTTTTATCATCGACTATCTGAATAAAAAAATCCCATGGAATAAGAATGCTTTTAGGCGCGTATTCCTACAATTGCCCCTGACCATAGTAGTTGCAGTTGTTCTTTCTGTAATGATCAGTCTGCTTTCGCATGCTGTAAACAATTACCAGGAATCGCTACAACGCGTATTTGCCTTCAATGCATTGATTTTTACGGTAGTTAACATTTTTCTGGTCACCGGACTTGAAGCCTGGATTTTCTTTAATGAAGGAAAACATGCACGTTTAAAAGCCGAAGAACTGGAACAGGAGCTGTCGCAGATAAAATTTGAGGTACTGAAAAGCCAAATTAATCCGCATTTCATGTTCAACAGCCTTAATGTGTTGTCCGGTTTAATGGAAGAAGATATTGCGAAGGCACAGGACTTTATCGATGAATTTTCGGCCATCTACCGCTACGTGCTGGACTCTATTGAAAAAAACGTAGTACAGCTTGAAGATGAGCTTCATTTCGTACGTTCCTATATGTTTTTACAGCAAATCCGCTATGGAGAAAGCCTGCAATTTAGTGTGGAAATACCGGCAAAAAGTTTAAAAGCATTTCTTCCTCCACTTTCCCTGCAGACCATTTTGGAAAATGCCATTAAACATAATATCATAACTGAACAGCAGAAATTAAAGATTGAAATTTTCCAGTGCAGTGAGCATCTTTGTATAAAAAACAATGTGCAGGCAAAACGGTCTTCAGGATATTCATCCGGACTTGGGCAGGAGAATTTGTCGAAACGCTATGAGCTGATAGGAACAGAGTTGCCGGAATTTACCATGAAAAACGAAGAATATATTGTTAAGTTACCCCTGATATATGATGAATGATCTGAATGTACTGATTGTAGAAGACGAAAAGCTGGCCGCCAATCGACTGGAAAAGCTGTTGGCCGAAGTGGATCCGAAAGTTCATGTTAAAGCGAAAACAACGAGTATAAAAGAGAGTGTAGCATGGTTGAGAAAGCACCATGCCGATTTAATCTTTTTAGACATCCAATTGTCTGACGGGATTAGTTTTTCCATTTTTGATGAAATAGAACTCCATACACCGGTAATCTTTACAACCGCTTATGATCAATATGCCATCAAAGCCTTTGAACTGAACTCCGTATCCTATCTTTTGAAACCCATACGAAAAAGCAATTTGGAGCAAGCCTTACAAAAGTACCGAAGTATTTCTTCTGCAAATAATGTAGACGTGGATAGCATTGTTAATGCGCTAAAAGGAGAGAAGGCCGAATATAAAAAACGCTTTTTGGTGAGTTTTGGTGATAAATTGGTAAAAATAAACACCAGCGATATGGCCTATTTCTTTGCAGCAGAAAAAAGTGTTTATGTGCGCACATTTCAGGGGAAAACCTACCCTGTCGACTGGACCCTGGATAAGCTGGAGCAACTTTTAGATCCGGCTGTGTTTTTTCGTATCAACCGGAAATATATCATCCACACGGATGCTATAGCTGCAATGACCAGCTATTCGAGGAGCAGGGTAAAGATTCGCCTTCAACCGCCTGCAGATGATGAGAATGAAAGCATTGTAAGCATAGACCGATCTCAGGATTTTAAGGACTGGCTCAATAAATAAAAAAGAAGCTGCCCGAAGGCAGCTTCCAAATCATCATTAGGTATTATTATGGGTACTACACCTAAATCACTTCAAATTTACATGAAAAGAAAATAATTTACAAGTTTCAGTGTGTTTTGTCTGATTTCTATCCGCATTTTATGCCCTAAAAATTTTTAGTAGTAACAAAAGGGATCGAGAAACTAAATAGACTCCCCGCTCCTTTCTCACTTTGAACATCAATGGTACCATTGTGCATATCAATAAAATCTTTGCACAGCAACAGTCCCAATCCGGTTCCTGCTTCTTTATTCGTACCTGGTGTGGAATGATTTACATCCAGGCGAAATAATTTATCCAATTCTGCCTGGTTCATTCCAATACCGTTGTCTCCTACTGAAATCTCAACTCCGCTGACTTGTTTTTCTGCTGAAATAGATATGCGACCACCTGTGTTTGTAAATTTTATTCCATTCGATATCAGGTTTCGCAGGATGGTACTTATCATGGCCCTGTCGGCAAATACGGGCAAGCTATTGGGTGAATTAAGTTCAAGTTGAATTCCTTTTTGTGAAGCCGATTCACGGAAAAGGTCCAACACTTCATTTGTCAAAGCAACCAATTCAAAGTATTC
>CAYVSF010000116.1:0-7943 GCA_964453775.1 uncultured Bacteroidales bacterium | reverse complement strand
CTACCGTTCGCAAGGGGACGAATTCCAGGCGAAGCACACCCTGAAAAGCATTATTGACAACTACCAACCCCAGGGAGAAGATGATGATATCCTTCCTGAAGCGAAAAAGCGCTATAAAATTTTAGAAGCAAAAGAAGATTATAAAATCGGAGAGCCCGATCAGGAAGAAATTGAGATTGATCTTAAAGAGAAAGAACAGGGCAGCAGTGGTTCAGAAAACCAGGTTGTCGATGCGGAAGAGGGAAGGATCAATCAGAATTTATAAATTATGAGTAAAGACATGAAACATACAAGCCCGGATATTATGAAGCGTCTAGGAATTTTGATTCTTTTTCTGGCTATTGCACCAATGCTAAATGCCCAGGAAGAACTTGAAAAAGAAGTTCAGGTGGTAAAACCTTATGACCCTAGTGTTTCTGATGCCTTTAAAATTAACTATCTGCCGGTTATTATCGATACCATCAAATACATTCCTACTTTTCAATATGCCTTGCAACCAAAGCCGGTACCGGTAAAGTATGATATCATTCCAATCCGCGCAGCAAAAATGGTAGGAGAGCCGTTGACAAAACTCTATGGAAACTACCTAAAAGTTGGAGTGGGGAGTAAAACCCTTCCCTTGATTGAGTATTATCATAATAATTTGAGAAATGATTTGTACAGCTATGGGGGCTATTTTAAACAGCATTCCTCCTTCGCAAAAGTAAAACTAAACGATGACAGCAAATCTTTTGCGGGCTTTAATCATACCCATGCCGGGGTTTATGGGAAACGGTTTTTCAAGAATTCAATACTGGATCTAAATCTTTCCGGTGGAGGCGATACCTATTATGCATATGGCTATGATACCGACATAGATACATCAATGAATAAGGACGATATCAGAAAAAATTACACCCATATTGATGTGCAGGCAGAATACTACAGTAATTATACCGATTCGGTTCATGTAAACTATGAAGCAGGATTGTACTATTCTTATTTTGAGGATGGTTTGGATAACCATGAAAATAGTTTTGCCTTTAAAGGAAATTTGAACCGCTATTTTGACAGTGATATGGTGGGGATGGATTTCGGGTTTACCCATATCGATGGCAGTGGCATCCTCGATTCTTTAGACAATACCATCATCAAGCTAAACCCTTGGATTGGTAAATTTGGAAAGACCTGGAGAGTGAAGGCCGGAATTAGTGCCTATGGGAATATTATGGGAGATAAAAGCGAAACCTATTATTATCCGCATGGCCGATTGGAATATGATATCGTAGACCATTATTTTATTCCTTATGCCGGCGTAGATGGTAAGATGGAAGTAAACTCGTACAGGAATAATGTTGGTTTTAATCCCTACATCCTTCAGGGGACAAGGGGACCAAATACCGACCACAAATTGATTCTATATGCTGGATTGAAAGGGAATTTAAGTTCATCCACTTTCTACAACTTTCAGGCGAAATATGCCATAATCGAACATATGCCATTTGCAGTGAATGCATATGCTTCAACCGACTCTGCTGCCAATCAGTTTGTGTTTCTTTATGATGAGGTTGAGTTGAAGCATTATTTTGGAGAATTATCCCACAGTGTATCGGAGGATTTCGTTATTCATGCAAAAGGGAATTGGTATAGCTATAAAATGAAAGATTTGCAGGAGGCCTTTCATCGTCCGCAATACGATTTGTCTTTAATGCTTCGATACGATTTAAGGGATAAAATTGTCATGAGGGCCGATGCCTTCCTGCTTGGTAATCAGTTTTATCCAAAGGCCGATGGAACTATTGGAGAATTGGATCCTTTTATCGATCTAAATCTTCTGATTGAATACCGTTATTCTAAAATTTTATCGGCTTTTGTGCACCTGAATAACATTTTAGGAACCAATAATTACAGGTGGAATAACTATCCTCAATACGGTTTTCATTTCACCTTTGGGGTAAGCTATGCGTTTTAGTTTTTCCACCTGCTTGTAAGCCCCTGTATATGGGCGCTGCAATGTGTGGATTACCTGTTGATAAGTTCCCCTTTTTATTGCTAAAAAACAACCGTTTTTTGGCTTATTTTTAGTATTTTTACACGTCTCAAAAGCCTCTTTGGCAAAAGAGAATAATCCCTTGTTTTGGATAGAAAAATCAATATAAAATTAAGGAAAAGGGATCAGAAAGCAGGACATTTTTTCCTGCTTGAAGGGAAATATGTTAAAAATTAAAAATAGATTTAATGAGCGAACAAGAGCATGATGCAAATGTAAATCAGGAACCAAAAAACACTGATTACTCAGCGGGTAGTATACAGGTACTGGAAGGTCTTGAAGCCGTAAGGAAGAGGCCATCAATGTATATTGGTGATGTGAGTGAAAGAGGATTGCATCACCTGGTATACGAAGTAGTGGATAATTCCATTGATGAAGCATTGGCCGGTTACTGTAAAAATATAGAAGTAACTATCAATGAGGATAATTCCATTACGGTTATTGATGATGGTCGTGGAATTCCTGTGGATTTACACGAAAAGGAGGGTAAATCTGCACTGGAAGTTGTTATGACTCTTTTACATGCCGGTGGTAAGTTTAACAAGGATTCCTATAAGGTCTCCGGCGGATTGCACGGTGTTGGCGTTTCCTGTGTGAATGCCCTAAGTAGCAGTTTAAAAGCCGAGATTCACAGGAAAGGTAAGGTGTATGTTCAGGAGTATAGCATTGGTAAGCCATTGAGCGATATTAAAGAAATGGGAACTACAGATAAAACGGGTACCGTCATCACATTTAAGCCTGATGTGTCTATATTTTCTGTTACAGAGTACAGATATGAAACCCTGGCGTCAAGATTGCGTGAACTGGCCTTCCTAAACAAAGGGATTCGATTATCGATTACCGATAAACGCGACCTGGAGGAGAACGGTAATGGAAACGGTAATGGCAATGGAAACGGACATTTTCGCAATGATGAGTTTTATTCCGAAGAAGGCTTGAAAGAATTTGTCGAGTTTTTAGATGCGACCCGTGAAAAGCTTATCCAGGATACGGTGCATATTGAAACCGAGAAAAATGGGATCCCCGTGGAAATTGCCTTGCAATACAACACTTCTTTTTCGGAGAATATTCATTCCTATGTAAATAATATTAATACTATAGAAGGTGGAACGCATTTGGCTGGTTTTAGAAGAGGTCTTACCAGAACCCTTAAAAGCTATGCCGAAAAATCCGGTTTACTCTCAAAATTAAAGTTTGATATTAGTGGTGATGATTTTCGGGAAGGCCTTACTGCGATTATTTCAGTGAAAGTGCAGGAACCACAATTTGAAGGGCAAACAAAAACAAAACTTGGAAATTCAGATGTTTCAGGTGCTGTTGATCAGGCGATTAGTGCACAGTTGAATAACTACCTTGAAGAAAATCCCAAGGATGCTAAAATTATTGTCCAAAAGGTAATTACAGCGGCTCAAGCCCGCCATGCTGCACGAAAGGCCCGTGAGCTAGTTCAAAGAAAGAATGTACTCACCGGTTCCGGATTGCCAGGAAAATTATCCGATTGTTCTTCACGTAATCCTCTGGAAAGCGAACTTTTCCTTGTTGAGGGTGATTCTGCAGGTGGAACTGCCAAACAGGGCAGAGACAGAAAATTCCAGGCAATTATGCCCTTGCGTGGTAAGATTTTAAACGTGGAGAAAGCCATGCAACATAAGACCTATGAGAACGAGGAAATCAAGAATATCTTTACGGCCCTTGGTGTTACCATGGGAACAGAAGAGGACTCAAAACAGCTCAACCTGGAGAAACTTCGCTATTATAAGGTGGTTATCATGTGTGATGCCGATGTGGATGGTTCGCATATTGCTACCCTTATCATGACCTTCTTTTTCCGTTATATGACAGATTTAGTTAAAAAAGGCTACCTCTATATTGCTACTCCTCCATTGTACCAGGTGAAGAAAGGGAAAAAGATTTTCTATTGCTGGTCGGATGAAGAACGAGACCGGTATATCGAGGAACTTGGGAAAGAAGGCGGATTGTCTGTGCAACGCTACAAAGGTTTGGGAGAGATGAATGCCGAACAGTTGTGGGAAACCACGATGGATCCGGAATTCCGGAAGCTTCGTCAGGTTACCATTGAAAGTGCTGCCGAGGCCGACCGGATTTTCTCCATGCTGATGGGAGATGAGGTACCTCCACGCAGAGAATTTATTGAAAAGCATGCGAAATATGCCAATATCGATGCTTAATGATATTCATACTACATTAGAAGGCAGGGTTTATCATCCTGCCTTTTTTCTTTTACCGGAATTTGTATAGCAATGTCCCAAATAAGAAATCTATGGGATAATAACGCTTTAACCGGAAAATATGATGAATAATTGTTCTCTGATTAATAAATGATGCTCATCCGGATTTTATCCCTTACCCTTTGCTCTTTGTAGATGGCCGGATCCCATTTGGGACCTTTAACAAGCAGTTCTATGATCTGTTTTGCCTCCTTTTTTGATTCGCTCTCGATAACTCGCGGAGAATCAATGGCGCCCTCTGAATTAACGCTGAATTCAATGATTAGTTTCTTGTATGCAAAGTTTGTTTGCATCTCTTCTTCCAGATAGGATTGAAGGTGATCGATTCCCCCGGCCGGCTTTGCGTGCTCAATGCCTTCTCTTTCTTCCGGATAATTTAATTCAACTTTCAGGTCGGTGCTGGCTTTCGGAATCGTCTCTTGCGCAATTTGTTCTTTCATGGTAGCTTGAGGTTGTGCAGCAACATCTTTTGTTTCTGTTGTAATGATGGCTTCATCTGCAGTTAAGATTTGTTCATCTTCCAATTTTTTTTCTGCCATTCGATTGCTGTCGGTTTTTTGAAAACTAGCTATATTCCCTTTGCTCTTCTTTGCCCTGCTTTTATCTACACTTGTCCCTTCAGCTTCACTTACAGGAATACCTTCTTCTTCTTCAAAAGCAAACTGTTTGATTGGCTCTTTAGCTTTTTCAGTTTCTTCTACCAAACTGCTTTCCTCCAGGTCAAGGTCACTATCCTCTAACAGAATATCATCATCAAGGCTTATTTCATCTTTTGTAACTTCCATGGGCTGCGTTTCGTCTTCCGTTTTATGTTGCCTTGTTACAGGTGGAGTTTTCTTTTCGGATTCGAATGCCTCCTGTTCAGTGGGATAGATTTTGTCCTCACTGAAAGACCTGGGTTCTTCCTGCTCCTTTTTTATATGCTGTGCAATTTGATGCTTCGATAAATTGGGAACTGTGAGCATGATGATTATACCTCCAATACCCAGAAGTATGATGATACCGGCAGCAATTCGAAGGTTTGCATACAGCGATTTTTTTCGTTCCTGCGATTTGGCACGCAGCTGCTTCCTTAACTTTTGAATATCCTGTTGCAATGCCTCCGGATCATGCTCGCTAAACCCTTCCATCGCATCTGCCAGGAAAGGATCTTTGTTCATCTCCTTCTCCAGCTTATATCTTTCTTTTCCAGAAAGTTTGTCTTTCAGGTAAAGAAAAATGCTTTGCAATTTGTTTTTACCCATTCTACTCATGATTTTCCTCCAGGCATAATTTTAAATTCCTTTTTGCATTCTGGATAGCACTCTTCACAGTTTTCTCATTAATGGCCATTTGTTTTGCAATTTCTTTATAACAGAATTCCTGATAATAGAACAGCTCAATGCTCTTTCTTTGTTGCTCTTTGAGTTGCTGCATGCATTTTTTTAGTGCCTCTGACCAATCAGGGTCTTCTTCTTTATCTAAAGGATGCAAATCGAAGCCATTTTCCATAAAATCAAGGGCAATTTCCTTATCTCTGGTATGCTCTTTTTTCTTTTTTCTGATTTCCATCAGGCAGAAATTTTTACTAACGACATACAACCAGGTTCTAAAATCTTTTGGGATATCGTGTTTTAAAAGCTCCTTGCCCAGTTTTTCATAAATATCCATAACAGCATCCTGTGCCTCTTCCCGATTTGTTAAGTATTTCAGGCAAACCCCATATACCAGGGGCATATAGACTTCATACAATTGCCCCAGATAAAGCGGATTACCACTTAATTTATATTTTTTGATCAGTTGAAGTTCTTTTTTACCTGTCATTTGCTTTGAATAGTGCTCACAATATCAGCAATATAAAAAAAATAACACAAGTTTCTCACATTTTTTTTATGGAAAATGGAAACGGACTGCATGCTGTTAATAAAGAAACGAAAATCACCATTAAAATTTGATGTTATGAAAACAATAAAATTACTTATCACAATCAGCCTGATGGTAATAATGGCCATACAGGCTCAGGCTCAGAAAATTTCTGGGAAAGTTACCAATTCAACTGATGGAAGTCCAATTGCTGGAGCTAAAATCAGTCTAAAAGGAACTTCAAAAGCGGTCTATTCCGGACCCAATGGGAACTATGCCCTGGATATTGACACCGGACATCGCACTCTTGTGTTCTCCTTTACCGGATTTCAAAGCAAAGAAGTGAAGGTAGCCGGAAGGAGAATCGTGAATGTTCAGTTAACTCCTGAGGCTAAATTATCAGAAGAATTGATTATTTGCGATAGTGACGTAGTGATGGAGGCTGAGGTTTCCGAGCAAAAGCCACTAAGTGGAAGAACTCTTTTCAACAGGAAAAAGGGAGTCCCCGTTTCGGCTCAGTATTATGTCGGCCGGGAGCAAACCTATGTTCAGCATAATACAGAAGGCTATGCGCCCATTGAAGAAAATGGGTTCAGGAAGGTAAGCATGAATCCCTTATCCACTTTTTCCGTAGATGTCGACGGAGCATCCTACAGCAATATCCGCCGTTTCATTAGCAATGGTTCCTTACCGCCTAAGGATGCTGTACGGGTAGAGGAGATGATCAACTACTTCAGTTATGACTATCCACAGCCCAGGGGAGAAGTTCCCTTTGGAATCTATACAGAATTGGCTTCCTGCCCGTGGAATGAGGAACACTTGCTGATGCATGTTGGTTTGCAGGGGAAAAAGATTGCAACCGAGAATTTGCCGCCATCCAACATTGTATTTTTGATTGATGTATCAGGCTCCATGTCGTCGGCAAACAAGTTGCCTTTGCTCAAATCATCATTTAATTTGCTTAGCGAACAACTTCGAAAAGAGGACCGTATTGCGATTGTTGTTTATGCAGGAAGTTCAGGACTCGTTTTACCCCCTACATCAGGAAACAACAAGCAGAAGATTAAGGATGCACTCAATAATTTGCATGCCGGAGGTTCGACAGCAGGCGGAGAAGGGTTGAAATTGGCCTACAAGCTTGCCGAAGAGAATTTCATAGAAGAGGGCAATAACAGGATAATCCTGGCTACCGATGGCGATTTTAATGTGGGACCCTCAAGCAATGGGGAGATGCAACGGCTCATAGAAAAGGAAAGGGAAAAGGGAATTGCCATATCTGTTTTAGGCTTTGGTATGGGCAATTATAAGGATGATAAAATGGAAATAATTGCGAATAAAGGCAACGGAAACTATTCTTACATTGATAACCTGATGGAGGCTAAGAAGGTATTGGTAAATGAATTTGGCGGCACCCTCTTTACCATTGCAAAAGATGTTAAATTCCAGTTGGAGTTCAATCCTGCAAAGGTAGAAAGCTATCGATTGATAGGGTACGAAAACCGTCTGTTGAACGAAGAAGACTTTGATGATGATAAAAAAGATGCCGGAGAGATAGGAGCCGGCCATACGGTTACTGCACTTTATGAAATTGTTCCGGCTAAGCGCTACACTTCTGCAGGCGTTTTGAAGTACCAATCGGCCAGTTTGAATGAAAAAGCGAAAAAGAGCAATGAACTCTTAACCATGAAACTCCGGTATAAAGAGCCCGATGGCTATAAAAGCAAACTAATCGAGCAGGTTGTTGAAGATACACCAGAAAGCATCAGGAAAACCTCCGATAATTTTAGGTTTTCCGCTGCTGTTGCAAGCTTTGGAATGCTCCT
>CAYVSF010000115.1:0-7981 GCA_964453775.1 uncultured Bacteroidales bacterium | reverse complement strand
CTGAGTCCGAGATCGCCATTGGGGAAGCGATAGGAAATATCTTCAGCCACATAAGAAATGCGGGTAGATGTTTTATCTGCCAGGAAATGGGCAAGAACATCACTGTAATAAACAGGTTTTCCTTTGGGCAGCTTAATTGAAGCACCGTGTGCGAACAGGTAAATTCGTTTGTTGTTAACAGGCAGTCCGTTAAGGAAGAGTTCTTCGTTTCCTGTATATCTGAAGAAATACAAATCGACACTCTTAACCTGCAGCACATAAAGGTTTCCATCCAGTGCCTCTACCTGGATGTGTTTGCAATGCTCACATTGGTTCTCTTTGTCATTGATAAAAAGGACATCCTCTTTGTCGAGTTTCTCCTGTTCATAGGAAATAACAAAGTTTTCAATACTGTTGAATTCTTCCTTTGAAAGCAGGAAGACCTCTGCAACTGTATTGATAATGGCCATTCTTTGTTCCGAGAATTTTCGGTCTGCATTCACCAGCTCGAAAAGCCGGACCAGGGCAATGACTTTTTGTTTTTGGGTAAGCGTTTTGTTAATCTTCTTACAAATTCCGAGAATCCGGACAGAATCTTTTACTGAAGTTAACTTTTTTGTTTTTTCTTTTTCCTTTTTTTCACCTGTAAACCCGGCTTTCTTATCAAACAGATCAATATATTCCTGGATAGCTTCATCATTGAGCTGTTGAGTTAAGAAATTCAGAACATAATCACGTTCATTGGATTCCACCCCTTCATCTTGCTTTGCAATAATGGCAAAAAGCTGCATTAGGGCTTTTAATATTTCTTCACTCATAGGTCAGGTATAAAGGATCAGAAAAAAGAAAAAAATTATAAAGTATAGCTTACTTGCTCAAATGGCACATCTACGATGTCTGCATACTCTTCTCCGGCTTCCTCCATATCTTCGTCATCTTCCGGGAAATACCACTTGATAAGAATTTCTTTTCCGTTTTCGTGCATTTCTTCAAGTTTCATTAGAATATCCAGAATAAGTTTTGAAGATGCAGTGTTGAAGTAAACCAGTTTAAACGAAAAAACCGTTTTTTCATTGGCTTCTTCCTCGTATTCATCCAGCCAGTTAAGAATAGGCTCATAAAATGTTGTTACATCCTCTGGCAGGGAGCGACCCGAAATTTCAAAAATTCCATTATCGGCGTCTAAAATTACATTTGGGGTATCGTCTGTACCTTTTATTTTAATTACTTCCATAGTAAAAATATTTTAGTCGTTACGTGATACTGATGATGTTAATAGGAAAAATGAGCTGTTTTCGTCAATAGGAAGAAAATGGAAATCAAGTTTATTTCCTGTTTTTCTTGCAATATCAATGAAACCCAGTCCGGCTCCTCCTTTTTCAGATAAACGGCCTTCTTTCATTTGTGTTTTGTACAATTGTTTCAGGCCTTCTTTATCCAGGCTGTTGATATTGTTCAACATTTCTGTCAACTCATCAATCTTGTCATTCTCAATTACGTTTCCGGTGGTTACATGATAGTCGTTTTTACTCTTACTTACCATGAAAATTCCCCTACCGGCAAAGAGAAAGTCGTCCGATCCAAAACTGTCTGCATGCTTGCTAATATTTTGCAGGCATTCTACCATAACATGGAAGACTTTTTTCTGAACAGTATTGGACTCTGCTTCCTTAGCCATATTGGATTCTGTAAGGGAGGTAAATGCTTTCGTTATTTGGTGGGTTATCTCTCCCTCGTAGACCAACGTAATTTCATGGGCTTTCATCGATCTGTAAAAGTCGTAAACAAACTCCAGAAAGCCTTTAACATTGTTTTTATCCATAGGTTGTAAAATTAATATTTAATAAAAATAATAAAAAATTAGAACTCTATTCCTATTAATAACACGTCATCAATTTGTTTGTTCTTTTTTTTCCAGCGTTTGAAATCATCCGCAAACAAGTTTGAATACTGGGGCATTGAAAGGCCTTTGTTGTCCACTATTTGCTGTCTGATTCTTTGTGGCGAATATTTTCTCCCTTCAGGACCTCCTATTTGGTCTGGCAATCCATCGGAAAAAATGAATATTTTATCGCCTTTTTTTATCTCTAACACATGGTTGATGAAATCTTTTTCTGCCTTTTTACGATGTGGGATACCCCCAATCGCTTTTCTGTTTCCTTTATACTGGATGAGCTCTCCGTCTCGTAACAAATACAGGGGACGATGTGCACCCGAGTATTGCAGTTCTTTTTTCTTTCTGTCTATACGACAAAAGGCTATATCCATTCCGTCTCTTGCATCTGCATCTACCCTATCTTGTTTTAAAGTTGTTCGAACACCGTAGTGCAGTTTATCCAGGATTTGACCTGCTGTATAATTTTTGTCGTGGTCGGCAATATTGTTCAACTGGAAATATCCAATGAACGATAGCAGCGCACCGGGAACACCGTGCCCTGTACAGTCAACAGCAGCAATGTAGAGGATATCCTCTTTTTTAAAGAACCATGGGAAATCACCACTCACAACATCCCTGGGTACGTAATAAATAAATGATTTTGGCAGGTATTCCTGAATAATTGCTGTATTGGGCAGGATGGAAGATTGAATACGCTTAGCATAGTTGATGCTTTCGTTGATATTTTTGTTTTTTTCCTTGATCTCCATCTCAATTCGTTTGGCATCAGTAATATCATGCCCTACCAGCAAGATTGTTTCCAGCTCATTTTCATTAAATTCGGGAATGGCATTGTACGACATAATTCGCTCCCCGAGTTTAGCGGTTGAGATGGTTATTTCATCCGTGATTTTTTCGTTGGTTTTGCGAATTTTGCGTATAGCTTCCTGGAAGAAATTAGTAAGCGATTCATCAACGTCTAATTCTGAAATCCGGTTATTAATAAGATCTTTTGGCTTTATGCCGATATAATCATCGGCCATGGGGTTTGCATAGAAAAATTGTCCTTTCGGGTTAATGCGAAGGATTAGATCCGGGCTGTTTTCGGAAAGAGATTGCATCTTACTCTTCATTCGCTCTTCCTTTTCGGCCCGTTTTCTTTCCGTGATATCTTGTGAGTTGAGGATAATTCCGTTGATGGCCGGATCGTCCAGTAGATTGCGTCCGGTAGTTTCGATATATATTTTCTTTCCGTCTTTCTTAATATATGTATACTGGATGGTTCTTGGAATAGCAGGGGTTTCAAGCAGCTGTTCAAACATTTCTTTCATGGCAGCTTCCCCTTTTGCTGTAAGGCGGTCCATATCCTTGCCACTCATCATTTCCTCTGGAGTATATCCCAGGATTTTGGTTACCGAAGGACTCTGATAGAAAAGTTTTAGTTCTTCGTCGTAGATAGAGATGACCTCCGAAGCATTTTCCAGCAGACTATGAAGGCGTTTTTGTGCATTTTCGACCTCCTTAATTTGCGTTTCCAGCTTCTTGTTAGAAATTTCCAGTTCTTCCTGGGTGGCCCTCATTTCTTCCGCATTCTGCCGAAGCTCTTCTTCATTCTCCTTCAGTTCCTGGGTCATTTGTTGGGCTTCTGTAAGTAGGCGCTCCGTTTTTTGGTTCATCCGGAGGTTGTAGATTGTGCGGGCAATAATTTCTCCCAACTCTTTGAGGAAACTAATGGTTAAATCATCAAACTCCTCTTTGATGGAGGCAAATTCCAGGATTCCCTGCAATTTTTCTTCGGTAATGAGAGGGACAATAAGAATGCTGGAAGGTTTTTTATCTCCAAGAATACCGGAGGTTATGGTCGCATAATTTTCCGGTATTTCAGTTCTGTATACAATATCTTGTTCATAGGCACACTGACCGATCAATCCCTGTCCGATTGAAAACTTTTGCTTCAAAAACCGTCTACGATTGTATGCGTAGGTGGCAATGTTTTCCATTATTTTTTCATCATCGTCATAGATATAAAATGCACCCTGGATAACATCTATATAATTAATGAGTTCTACGATTACCTCATAGGCCAGTTCATTCAGGTTATTGTTTCTGCGTAAAATATCAGAAATAAGATCTTTCCCCCGGGCAATCCAGTTTTCCTCTTTTTCTTTTTCCTGGTTAGCCAGCAAGTTGTCGCGCATGACCATCAGTGAATTTCCCAGGATATCATCGTTCTCTTTAATGTCAAAATCAATGTCATAATCGCCTTCCCCAATTTGTTTTGCAAGGGTGGCATGTCGACTTAAATCTTTGTTTCGTTCCTCAATGATCTCCTGAAATTTTCTTTTATCCTTTTCGATTTTTCGTAAGAAAAGATAAATGACGATACCGACAACGACAGGAATAAGATCAACAAACCATAAGGATGGATTGGACTTGTGGATCTGTCCTATGGCCTTTAAGTTTACGGGCAGATCATTCACTATGATGTCTATGATCCAACTCAGGAAGGGTAATAGCAAAGCTATCGCCACACCAATGAGCACATCGTTATAGGATACTTTTATTTTGTTTTCCTGTTGATTTGCCATAGATGTCTATGTAGTTAATGATTGAATTTCTTTTACTAAACTGCTGGCTATTGCTTCAAATATCTTTTCATCTTTTTTAGAGAAAGCTTTAAATGAAGCAAGTTCTATTATTCCAATTGTTTTATCTTCTTGTATAACAGGTATGATTAGCATATTTTCAGGGGAAGAACTACCCAGTCCTGAAAGAATTGTAAGGTAATTTTCGGGAATACTGTCCAGGTTCATAATAATTTGATTCTTGGCCACCTGCCCCGGGATAGTAACTCCTATCTCAAAATTGGGCGGTTCTTGTTCCCCAAAATAGGCATATTTCCCAGCAATGGCAAATTCATCGGCTCCTTTCTCCCGGATATAAAAGAGTCCCTGTACAACATCAAATTCTTTGGCAATATTACTTAGTGCCTTTTCTGTATAGCTAATCAGTGTATCTTTACTTGTTTTTTTGGGTACAACTTTACTGATATAATACTCGGCATCTATGCTCTCATCTTCCTTTATTTCTGTTTCCTGGCCCTTTCCCTTCTTATTCCGACTTTCAATAATTTCTGGTTTGGCTAGATATTTTGTTTCGTCTTCTTTTATTCTGGTAAGTTGAAGAATGATTGTGTAAAAAATTAAAAGCACTATGAAATCAATAACGACAAAGATATAGATCCATGAAAATTTGCTTTCGGGGTCAATTGTAATGAGAAGGTTTCTGGTTCCTGCAAAAATAGCAAAGCTAAGCAGCAAGCTAACAATTAAGCCTATTAGCGCCAGAATTTTGTATTTTTTTATATGATCCATACCTATTGATTATTTTATATTCAATAAAAAGCGAATTATTTGTTGTGTTGTAAAGATATGATCTACTTGTGTCATTTTCAATGATGCTTCGGTCATTGTTTTTACCTGGCACTCATTTGGATCCTGAACAATCGCTGTTCCACCCAACTGCTTCACTTTTTTTAGTCCGTATGCGCCATCCCTGTTTGCACCTGAAAGAATAATTCCGATAAGCTTGTCCCTGTAGGCCTGTGCAGCGGTTTCAAATGTAAGATCAATTGATGGGCGCGAGTGGTTTACAGGTTCCTCAGTAGAAAGTGCGATTTTTTTATTCAACTCGATGTACATATGGTAATTTGAAGGTGCAAGGTATCCTATTCCAGCTTTAACGGTGTCTTTGTCAAAGGGTTCAATAATTGGTATGGAAGATTTAATAGACAGCGCTTCTACAAAACCTGATCTTACGTGCTTAAGTCTGTGTAGACTAAGCAATACCGGCACAGGGAAATTTTTAGGTAAGCTGTGTAGAATCTTCGTTATTACCTGAAAACTTCCTGCTGAACCTCCTATGACTACCGCTTTGTACATTTAATAATTCTTAAGTAAGTTTCTTTTTATAAATACTTTCACCTGCATTAACCAGAACATAGTCTTTATCCGAGTTCCAATAATCAATTTTTTCATTGTTTCCGATGATTAAATGACCTCCCGGAACCATACTATTGTTAAGCATCTTCATGCATCTTTCCTGCAAAATCTGGTTAAAGTATATCATATGGTTTCTAAAAATAATAAACTTAACTCCTTTTGGATAATCATCAAATGAAATTTTATCCACCTTGAACTCCACATCTTTTACCAGGTCTGCATCCCAGTAGCCAAAGTCTCCGTCTACTTTGTAATAATCAGAAAGCTCTCCCTGTGAGAAAATTCGTTTGTAGTTGGCATCGTTCACTTCAACCTTTCGTGCCAGGAATTTCCCTTTTTTAATATCTGCAATCTTTTTTGTACTTATGGAACTGGCAATTATCCTTACTTTATCTAAAAAATGCAGCTGCTTAAGCAGAATGTTTAGCGAAAAGAGTTCTTCTCCGGATGAAACTTCCGGGAACCATATTTTAAACGAGCTTGTGTTGGCAAGTAATTTGGGCAGCAATTCCTCTCTCAACACTCTCCACATTGATGGATCCCGGAACATTTCAGTACTTTCGATGCATATTTCTTTTAGGAAAATTTCAATAAACTCCCTATCGCTTTTAAGTTTTCGTAAAAAACCTTCTGTATCCTTTAAGTTATAAAGGCGTATAATATTCTCCACTCTGCGCTTAAAGAAAGTAAGCGCATAGTTTTTGAAATCATAATTAAAATCTTCTTTAAGGGTTTTAATTATGTTCCTTGTATCTACTATGCCGAGTTCGTATCGGTACATTCAGCTATTTTTTTATTTTTTTCTGTATGCCTGTCCTTTTTTATCAAACTTCGTTGCAATGTCGCCTAACATGGTTTCATGCATTCCTAAAACAACAAAACCATCTGTGTAAAGGTGATCATGGAACATTTTGAAAACTTTGTTTTGCAAACTGTATTTGAAATAAATGATCACATTTCTGCAAAGGATTAAATCAAATTTGGCAAAGTAGAGGTTTTCTCCCTTCACCAAATCATGCTTCCTAAAAATGGGTTTTTTGCGCAGATGATCGTGCATTTCCAGGGAATCTGAAACTTTATCTATTTTAAAATATTTTTCGTATGGAACGTCATTGTATTCCTCGTAGTTGTATGGATTTTCTTTGATTACTTTATCAAAATTATCCAGGTATCCAATATTAAATCGGTATTTATAATTTCCTTTCTTTGCCACATCAAGGGCTTCTTCATTCAGGTCGGTGGCAAAGATTTTGGCTTTATCTAAAAGCCCCATTTCATTGAGAAGAATCATCATAGAATAAACTTCCTGTCCTGTCGAACAGCCTGCATGCCAAATGTTGATGTTTTTGTTGTTCTTAAATTTGGGAAGGATTCGATATCTTAGGGCCTGCCAGATTTGTGGATCACGGAATAGTTCCGTGGTATTCACCGTGATATCTCTCACCATTTTTTCTAAAAAGGAAGGATTCGTTTTAATTTTGTTCACCAGAGCCATGACATCCATGTTGTTGTCCAACAGGATCTTTTGTACCCTACGCTTTAGTGATTTTTCAGAATACTCACTAAAATCATATTTGGAGGTATTTTTTAATGCATTTACAAAAAAGTGAACTTCCTGATCCGATAGAGTCATCTGCTGCCCTTATTATAAAAGTATACTATTCTTACGATAAAAATTTAAAATGGTTTTTTTATTGGTGTAAAAATAGCCATTAAACTTGTATCAAAAAAAACGAAGTTTTAAAGCTATAAAAAAAATAGCAATTTAAGCTTCTGTACGTTTATAAATTCCTTTTTTTCACCTGTTTATTTTTTTTGATTTCTGAATATTCAAAAAAATTAGATACATTAGGAACTTACATGTATTTTGGCATGATGAAATTTATGTAGGTTTCATGTGAAGATCATTTTTTATAAAATTTTTAGGTGGAGAGTGAAAATGATTATCTATGATTTGGTTTTATTTGTAGGGATATCAATCTAATTTAATGAATGTATACCATGGCTTCAATGGACCAGGGATTTGATAAGACGAAAAAGACCTTAGCAATTTATGGAGTACCAGATATTTCAGATCATTCCTGGGCCGATTTCGTTCACGATCATAATATTGCTCTGTTTGGGG
>CAYVSF010000114.1:0-7982 GCA_964453775.1 uncultured Bacteroidales bacterium | reverse complement strand
TGATCACTTCATATTTGGCTTGCTGGTCCAGTTTGTTCAGGATATCGCGGTAAACAATCAAGCGGCTGACCTCGGCCACATAGAGATCGCCCTTGAAGAACACCAACCCGTTGGGCATATTCAGACCGGCATCGATTAGGAATTTTTTTTCGGCTTTGTAATCCCCGTCCAGATCCCGTAAGGCCCACACTCTGCCTTTTCTGCGGTTCCCGATGAAGATGGTTCCATCATCTGCACGGGTCATTGAGCGAGCATCCTCAATACCTTCCGCATAAAGTTCGATGTTGAAGCCGTCCGGCAAATGAATCTTATCCAGTTGTAATTCGGGTTTGAACACCCGATTGGGAGGGTTAAAAGCATTTTTTCCCTCCTGCGCCGGGGCATGGAGGAAAATCAGCATAAATAAAACAAAAGAAATACACCGGAAAAACTTACTTGCTTTCATAACACTATTTTTAGGTTTGCTATAAGATACTTTATATGTCAGACAAAGTCAATCATTTGTTTTTGAATTCTTTAGAAATCTGTATTTTCCTGAACGGTTTTTCTGATTTATCTTTCATTAGGAAGGCAGGAATGAAAATTGTATTTTTATAGATCGGCTGGCTTTAAGTAGTTTTGCTGTTTGAAGTGTATAAATAGAGAGAAAATAAAGAAAAGCATATGATACGTTTTGCAATTTTAAGCCTTGTATTTTTGATTTTGGGTTCCTGCCATTCCAATGTGAAAGACTTGAAAAATATGGATATTCCGGAGGTACCCACACCTCTGCAGAAAAAAGATTTCACCGAACTTACCACCAGTGCCGAACTGAAAGCCTACCTGGAGCATCTGGATACACTTGCGGAGTTTATCGTGATGGAAAAGATTGGCACTTCGGTGCAGGGAAAACCGATTTTACTGGCCAAGGTGGCCAAAAATGGGGTAACGGCTGGCAATCGCCTGAATGTTCTGCTCTTTGCCCAGCAGCATGGCAATGAACCTTCTGGAAAGGAGGGATTGCTGATGCTATTGCGCCACCTGGCAGAGAATAACGATCATCAGCTACTGGATAAGCTGAATTTGTTTATCATTCCACAGCTAAACCCCGACGGGGGCGATATGGATCAGCGAAGGAATGCCAATGATGTGGACCTGAACCGGGATCACCTTTTGGTAAGCAGTCCGGAAGTGCTGGCTGTGCAGCAACTGTTTAAGCAATACGCACACGAGGTAACCGTCGACATTCACGAGTATTATCCCTTTGGTGAATCTTGGAAGGAATTCGGTTACCGCAGGAATTTTGATATCCAACTGGGGGGATTGACCAACCTCAATGTAGATGAGCATATACGGACCTTTTTTGATAATGTAGCATTTCCCTATGTACAGCAGCGAGTGCAAGATTCGTCCTATAGCTTTTTTGAATATACCCTTGGGCATTTTCCTTCCGGCGAACGCTTGCGCCACAGTACGGTGGATGTGAACGACGGCCGACAAAGTTTTGGCATCCTTAATACCCTCTCCTTTATTGTGGAGGGCATGAATGGAAAAACCGCCATCGATAATATCGAACGCCGGGCGAGGAGTCAGTTTGTTACGGCCCTTAGTTTGGTGCAGCTAGCCTATGAAAACGAGCCTAAAATCCGGCAGATGGTAACCCGAAGCCGCGAGCAATTAACTACTTCTTCGCCCGGAAAGGATGTGGCTATCCGGATGGAGCATGTGAAAGGAGAAGAGCCGCTGCAGTATCCGCTGTTATCCCTATCTACAGGAAAGGATACCGTATTTGCTGTAGAAAAGTATCATAGCCGTGTTATTGCGACCCTTTCGGTAAAAAAACCCGAAGGCTATTTGATTCCCTCGGGGGATAAAAAGCTGGTGGATTGGATGAAGCGATCGCAAATAGAATATTATGACTATCATCCCTTTGAAAAGCACCGGATTATGCAGTATAAGATTTTGAATCGCCGGAAATCCGTGGATGAGGAGTTGGAGAATTTTTACCCCGCAGTGGAGAAAGTGGAACTGAAGCGTCCTATCAATGAAAATGAATACTACTATGTGTCGACCAAGCAGTTGTATAGCAACAAGCTGGTTACGGCGCTGGAGCCACAAGCCATGTATGGCTTGATTAATTACCCCGAATTTAACTATTTGCTAGAGAAAGATTTTTTTTCAATTTTGCGTCATGAATAATTATAAAAAAAATAGAAAGAACATATGGAACTGATACCCTGGAACGATAACTACAAAGTAAATATTGACGAGATTGATAACCAGCATAAAGGTTTGTTTATGCTGCTCAACGGATTGCATGAAAGTATGATGGCCGGGAAAGCCAAAGACGAACTGGACGATGTGCTGGCCCACCTGGTGGACTATACCAAAAAACACTTCGCTGCTGAAGAAAAGCTGATGGTAAAATTTGCCTATCCCGAATATGAAAAGCATAAGCTGGAGCACGACACTTTCATTCAGAAGGTGGATTACTTCCAGGAAGAAATAGGTGCAGGAAAACGCATTATTTCCGCCGAAATTTTAACTTTTTTGCGCGATTGGCTGGTTAACCACATCCTTAAGACTGATAAGGAATACCAGGGCTTTTTTGAAGGGAAAGTTTAGAAGTAGCAGTAGCGATTCCTGGAGGATAGGGACAATTCCCATGCGAATTACAGAAAGCAGTGGGCAGTGGCAGTGACGATTGCCTGTAGCCAGGAAGTCAACCTGCGCCAACCGGCTAAAAATTTTTCGTATGTTTGGGATGAGAATTTTAATGTAAATAATTCTACGCAGCAATGGCCACGTCCGTTGCGTGAAATATAAAACTTAGCGCACCTCAGCGCCAAACTCTGTGTTCTCTAAGAGAACCTCTTCGCGCCCCTGCCTGGAACGGCAGGCAGGGGCGCGGTGAAAAAATACCCTTGGGAATTGTTTTTAAAGCTGGGGAATCACCTGCTGCAAATGCCAATAGCCAAGAACCAACTACCAGCAGCTTCGCTCGGCATCAGCGAGATTTTTTAAAACTATAGAAGAATTTGAAGAATTATTTATATCCCAAGATTTGGCTGCATGACTTAACTATTTGTCCAGTGTACTATTGCAATTCCACTTCCCCTTTTTACTTTTTCGAAATAAATACAGATAAGCTTACAGTAGTTTGCTGACTAAGTTTTATCTTAGTGAACTTATTTAATGGTAAGTAAAGAGACAGAGAAAAACCACTAGTTATATTTGTGAAAAACAATAATAGCTAAATATGCAAAAACTTAAGGAAATAGTAAAAAAATCATTGGAAAAGACATTCAATGTTGAAATAAGCATTGCTAAGCAGAAATCGTTAATAATAAACGAAGCAATAAATTTTGAGAAGAAAGTAATTTTTATTGCTATACCCAAAACAGGGACAACATCGGTAAGAACTCAAATAAGGCAGGAAGGAAAACCATTAATTGATAATCAGCACTTAAATATTTTACAAATACGCGATTTAATTTATTTTTATTTGTTAAAAAAACATTTGGGAACAAACTATTCTTTTCCAAATCCTGATCGCGCAAGTGATACTGTTTTAAGAGAGGAAGTGGAAAATATATTTAATTCATTTTTTAAGTTTTCTGCAGTTAGAAATCCCTGGGCAAGAGCAGTTTCTTTATACTTTAGGAGAGAAGGCGTGCAATTAAAAGATAAATTGACTTTTCACGGGTTTTGTGAAAAACATATGTATGCCAGTGATACCTGTCGTCATCCTACACTACATAAAAATCAATATGACTGGTTATCTTCTAAGGAAGGAGAACTACTCGTTGATTATTTTTATAAGGTTGAAGATTTTGAAAGTGCAATTGTAGATATCAAAGAAAGAACAAACGGTAGGGTCGTATTAGTGAATAAAAGACTAAACAAAAATCCTATTTCTCAATCTTCAGCCTACAGAGATATGTACAATGATCGATCGCGCAAAATAATTGAAAAGAGGTTTGAAAAAGATATTGATTATTTTAAATATTCCTTTTAAACAAAGAGCTGTTGTGCACAAATATTTGCCTGAGTGATTAATGGGAAATGGCAGAAATGACAAACGTTAATGTTTATAGAAATCAAACTGGAATTAAGTAAGGGCTGGGTAGATAGGAATAAAGTAGATCGCCGTATAGAAAACAGCTGGCATTTAACTGAATGCCTTTTTATATAATTTATTGTTTTTAGAGTTTTGAAGGAAAAAGCCGCACTAGATTTAATCTTAATACATCAACAGAATAATGCTATTTAATTCAATTGATTTTGCAATATTTTTGCCAATAGTTTTTATGCTCTATTGGCTGGTGCCGAAAAATAAATTGAAGTTACAAAATAGTCTTCTTGTTCTGGCAAGTTATTTATTTTATGGATGGTGGGATTGGAGGTTTTTATCATTGATAATTTTTAGTACGATTGTTGATTACACTGTTGGATTGCATTTAAAAAATGAAACTAACCGGTTTAAACGAAAAGCCCTATTATGGATAAGTATTTTGGTTAATATTGGCTTTTTGGGTTTTTTTAAGTACTACAATTTCTTTCTCGAGAATTTTATAGCTGCATTTTCTTTTTTCGGAACAGAAATCAAAGCCAATTCTTTAAATATTGTACTTCCTGTTGGGATTAGCTTCTATACCTTTCAAACATTAAGTTATACAATTGATGTATACAGGAAAAAGCTTGAACCCACAAAGGATTTTATCGCTTTCTCAGCGTTTGTAAGCTTTTTCCCTCAATTGGTTGCTGGTCCAATTGAGCGTGCGACAAACTTATTGCCTCAATTTGACAGTAAACGCAGTTTTGATTATTCAAAAGCGGTAGATGGAATGCGTCAAATTCTTTGGGGGTTATTTAAGAAGATTGTAATTGCTGATAACTGTGCTCGATTTGCAAATTTGATTTTTAATCATTCATCGGATTATTCTGGCAGCACATTAGTTCTGGGTGCATTGTTTTTTACCATACAAATTTATGGTGATTTTTCAGGATATTCTGATATTGCAATTGGTACAGCACGACTCTTTGGTTTTAATTTAATGAAAAATTTTGCTTTTCCGTATTTTTCAAGAGACATTGCAGAATTTTGGAGGCGTTGGCATATTTCGCTTTCTACCTGGTTTAGGGATTATCTTTACATTCCTTTAGGGGGTAGTCGAGGAGGAATTGGAATGAAAATTCGAAATACATTAATTATTTTTATTGTAAGCGGTTTTTGGCATGGCGCAAATTGGACTTTTATAGTCTGGGGGACCTTAAATGCAATCTATTTTTTACCACTCTTACTCACAAAAAACAACAGAAAGAATTTGAATATAGTGGCACAAGGGAAATCCCTGCCAGGTATGAAAGAGTTTTTATTAATGTTATTAACATTTGCTTTAACTGTTTTTGCATGGATATTCTTTAGGGCGAATAATCTTAATCATGCAATAAACTATATTTCCGAGATCTTTTCTGCGTCGCTATTTACTATTCCAAATGTTGATATCATGAGAAATGCATCCTTAACAATAATTCTTATTGCATTTTTCATACTGTTTGAATGGCATGGACGTGAAGGACAATATGCGATTGAAAATATTTTATTAAAATGGAAAAAACCTTTAAGATACGCTTTTTATTATGCACTTATATTGGCTATTATTTTTATTGGCGGAAAAGAACAAACATTTATTTATTTTCAATTTTAGTATATGAAAAAGTTTATAAGAAAAACGATTGTTTTCATATCAATACTATTTTTATTTCTTGTATTGCTGATATTAGTAGCAAGTAAATTAAATCAGTTTTACCCTTTTGAAGGATATTATAATAAAGAATTTAAAGAAGCGTTTAAAAAAGGGAATAGTGATGTAGTGGCAATTGGGAATAGTAAGTTATTATCAGCCCTGGATAAAAATATTCTGGAAGATAAATTAGATTTGCAAACTTCTATTTTAGGCTATTCTTCATCAAATATTTCAATATCCAGACTAACATTAGAATCCTATCTCAATAAATGTAAAGTAAAGCCGAAGGCCATTATTCTTGAAGTTTCATGGTTTACTTTTAATACGGAAAGAACAACATTGCATAGTATTTCCGGCTATTTATTTTTGAATGATTTTAAGCTCTGGCAGTATTTTTTCAGATATTATCCTAAAATCACACAGAACTTAAAAGAAGCAATTATAAATAGCTTTATTTATAAAATAAAACCACCTGAGCAAGGATTAAGTTATGCAAGTAGATTTAAAGATGAAACCCCGTTTACAAAGAACTACGAGTTTGATTTAGAGTCTTTTGAAAGTATTTTTCCGAATCATATAGCTGGTATTGATAGTGTACTGCTAGATGACTTCTATTCTATAGTAGAAATGTGTAAACAGGAGCAAATCGCATTGATTTTGTTTTCTGCACCAGAGGATGAAGAGTACTCCAAAAAACAAAACGATAGTGAAGAGATTAGTTCCATTTTTTTAGAAACAGCTCAGAATAATTCAAATGTATTTTTTCTTGATTATACATATGGTGGCAACTTATGGAACAAAGACTATGAAAACTGGTTGCTCAACTCACATCATATAAATGAAAAAGAGTTATTTACAGAGTTGTTTAGTGAAAATTTCAAAGAACGCACTGGCAATATTTTGTATAAGTAAAAGGTGCTGTTTAATTAAGTTTGTTTTTGCTGATCTTTAAAACATGCAGAATTGAAAAGAAGGGAAATTGACGGCAAATGATTTTCCCATAAGGCTCTATAAACTTTCCTATAAGTACTATAACTAAAATTAATGGAAGCTTTCAAATGCTCTAAATTTATGCATTATAAAAAGTTATAGTAACTTGATTGTTTATAGTAGTTTTTAGGAAGAGCTATCAAATAAATAGAATTGCTAGCTGTAGAAAGCCATGCAGATATCTTTTTTTAATATTTCTGAGAGGTTTATACTGCTTTCCTTATTAAATCATAAAATTAGTGCTGGTATTTTAGAGGCTTGAATGGAAGATAGCCTGATTTTAAGGATATTGACTATAAAATTGTTGAAAAGCAGTTTTATCATGATGCTGTTTATTCAGATTCCTTTAAAATGGAAATGGTAAAAGTAGCCAAATTATTGTTAGTTTTAAGCAGTAGTATGAAAAGGATAAGATTTTCATTTCCTTGCAGCCTGGAATGCGATATTATTTGTTTTCGGCAATATTGAAGGCTTAAGGATAGGAAATGCGATGGAATATATAATGGAATAGTTTGTTTGAGTATATTCCTGGTGTAATTGCTTAAAAAAATATGGTGCAAAAGAAACAACAAAAAAAGACTGGTTTATATCATTATCTTTTATTTATAATTCTTACGATAGCAGTGGGGGTTAGCAGTGGCTGGAATTTTAAATTTGACAAAACAGGAGATGATATTAGGCTTGAGGGAGAAACCATAAGGAAAGTCTTCCCCAAAGCCAATAATTGGGAAGAAGTAAGCGAAAATGTTTTTCTAATTTTATCGGGTAATGATACAACCGGCAGGGGTATTTTGGTTACCGAAAATTTTGGCTATGGTGGAAGGGTTCCGCTTTTTATAGGTCTTCAACGAGATACCATTACACAAATCGATCTTCTCCCAAATAATGAAACCGCCGAATTTATGAAATATATTAAGGAGGATAAATTATTGGCTCGATGGGAAGGCAGGCAAATTAACGAGGTATCCGGGATGGAAGTAGATGCAGTATCCGGAGCCACTGAATCGAGTAAAGCGATTATTCGGGGCATGAGACAGGGGGCAGCCCGCTATTTAAATGAAGAAGAAAGCAATATAAATAGCGACTTTTCCGACATTGCTAAAGATCTGTTGTTTCTTTTGGTCGTGCTTTTCTCCCTGGTGATGGCTTACAATAAATCTTTTAGAAAGTACCGCTGGATCTACCTTATTGCCGTCTTTTTGGTTATAGGTATCTATACCGGGAAGGTGCTTTCCATTAAATTACTCTATGGCTGGTTATCAA